>JAYVTX010000398.1:0-6764 GCA_043788425.1 Rhodospirillales bacterium | reverse complement strand
CTTGCGACCGGCGATCGTCTGCGACTACTGGCCGCGGCCCTCGCGACGTTGCCGGCCCGGCAACGCGAAGCGATTGCGCTGACCTATGACCAGGGCCGGTCGGGCATCGACGCAGCGGCGCAACTCAACACCTCCCCCCGCGCGCTGGAGGGATTGTTGCACCGCGGGCGTAAGTTGCTGCGCGCCTACATCGACGCCCGCGAATGACACCGCGGCAATTCGCATGGCAGCTGGGGCTGCACGGCTCGGACCTGTCGGCCTGGCCGGAACAGGAGGCGGCCCGTGCCCTGCTGTCACGGTCGTCCAGGGCACGCACGACATTGGCCGACGCGCTGGCAAACGACCCGGAGCAGGCACCGTCTGCGCCCCATGTCTTGCGTGTTTGGCGCGGCCGGATGGGGCGGCTGACCCCCTGGCGTATCGGGTTGCGGTGGACGGGGCTGGCCGTTTCGGTGGCGGCCGGGTTGTGGATCGCCTCCATCGTAGCGACGCCCGCACCCGACACGTTCGCGATCGTGCAGGCCGGCGCAGTTCCATGAGCGCGTGCGGTTCCAAGTACCGGGCCCGCTGATGATGCAACGCTGGTCGTCCTGGTTGCACGAGCCCTGGCGCACGCGCGCGTTGTGGGCGTCGGTGGCAGGAAATGTGTTCATGGGCGCGCTGATCGGCGGTCAACTGATACTTGCGAGCCCGCATCGCCCCGACATCGATGGCGCGGTCGACCGGCTAGCGCAATCTCTGGACCAAGACGACGCGACCCGGTTCCGCCGGGTCATGGCGGCGGAGCGCCCGTGGTTTGACCAGTCCCGCCGCATGCTGGACGACGCCCGGGCGGATCTGGCACGCAGTATCGCGGAGGACCCGTGGAACGAGGCGGTGGTCCGCCTACACATGTTGGCGTTTCAGGCCCGGTGGGTAGAAACGTCTAGTCGGTTCGGTGACGGGCTGCTGGTGGCGCTCGGCACGCTATCGCCCGACGGCCGGTCCCGCGTAGCAATCGCGACCCTGCGTGGCCCACGGTGAGGGTAGTGCTACTCGGCCTGGTGCTATGCGGCTGCACGATTGGTCCCGCCTATCAACGGCCGGCGGTGGACGTGCCGGCCCGGTTCGCCGCCACTTCAGAAAGTGCAAGCGCTGCCTGGCCCACGGCAGAATGGTGGCGTGGCTTTGCCTCACCCGAGCTCGATGAATTGATTGCGGCCGCGCGTATCTACAACAACGATCTGGCCGCCGCTGCCGCCCGGATCGTGCAGGCCGATGCACAGGTTGGGATCAGCAGTGCGCCGCTACTACCGGCGATCAACGGCTCGTCCCGTTTCGACTACCAGCGCAGCGGCAATTCACGTGGCGGGTTACCGGGTGGGCGGCGCTACATCGACAACCGCACCTACCAGATCGGCCCCAGCATCAGCTACGACCTTGATTTTTGGGGCCGTAACCGCGCTTTGGCAGAGGCTGCGCAGGCCAGCGCCGTGGCAACCCGCTTCGATCAGGAAACGGTGGCGCTGAACGTCGTTACCAGCGTCGCCCAAACCTATTTCCAGCTATTGGCCGCGCAGGATCGGGTGGGCGTAGCTTTGCGAAACCTGGCCGACGCCGAGCGTATCCTCGGCGCATTCCGGGCGCGCCTCTCGGTCGGCACCGCCAATGCGCTGGACGTGTCGCAACAGGAGGCGCTGGTTGCCAACCAACGGGCGATCATCCCCAGTTTGCGCAACAACGTCGAACAGCAGCGGATCGGCCTAGGCATCCTAACAGGCCGTCCGCCGGAACGGCTGAACATTACCGGCGGCACGCTGGAGAAGCTGGAGCTGCCGCCCGTGACCCCGGGCCTGCCGTCCGAGCTGCTGACCCGGCGGCCCGATGTCGCCCAGGCCGAGGCGCAGCTGGTGTCGGAGAATGCCAATATTCGCGCTGCCCGGGCTGCCTTCCTGCCCACAATCTCACTCACCGCATCGGGCGGGCTGACTAGTGCGGCGCTTAGCACCCTTACCGGACCCGGCACGCTGGTGGCGGCGCTGGGCGCATCCATCACGCAATCCATCTTTGATAACGGCCTGCGCCAGGGCCAACTGGATCAGGCCCGCGGCCGGTATGACGAGTTGCTGGCCGGCTATCGCCGCACAACGCTGCAGGCGTTCACCGATACGGAACAGTCACTGACCGCGTTCCAGTACACAACAGAACAGGAGGCGCTAACCCGGCGCGCCGTGGCCGTCGCCCAGCGGTCGTCCGAAATCGCCCGGGCGCAACTGGCGGCCGGCACGATCGATATCATCACGTCGTTGAATACTCAGACAACGCTGTACAACGACCTTGATAACCTCACACAGGTGCGGCTTGCGCGGTTTCAGGCATTGCTGAACCTCTACAAGGCGCTAGGTGGCGGCTGGATGGGTCCCCAATGAATATGACGCCACTGAACATAACAAAGGTACGAACGCGACGGCCGAGTGTCGCGCGCATTGCGTTTATCGTGCTGGCATTGCTGGCCGTGGCCGGGCTTGGGTATTGGGCGTTGCGGCCGGGCACCGATCCGGTTGCTACCGCCCAGCAGGGCGGGCGGCGCGGGCGGCCCGGCATGGGCGATAGCCCGCCCGTACCGGTCGTAGCCGTCGCGGCGCTAACGCAGGATGTGCCCATCTACCTCGATGGTTTGGGGACCGTGCAGGCGTTCAACCAGGTCCAGGTTCGGCCCCAGGTCGATGGCCCCCTGATCGAAGTGCGGTTCCGCGAGGGTCAGGATGTGGCCAAAGGCGAAACCCTGGCCCGCATCGATCCGCGCCCATTCCAGGCGAGCCTTGATGCAGTTACGGCGAAGAAGCAACAGGACGAGGCGACGCTGGCCAACGCGCGGCTGGACGCCGGCCGTTATGCGAAGCTGGCGGCCACCGCCTACAGCAGCGCGCAGCAGGCCGACACGGCGCGGTCGCAGGCCACGCAGCTGGAGGCGCAGGTCCGTGGCGATCAGGCGCAGATCGACACCGCGCGCACGAATTTGGGCTATGCGACAATCATGGCACCGATCGACGGCCGGGTCGGGCTTCGGCAGGTGGATGCTGGCAATCTGGTGCGGGCGGGCGACGTGAACCCGATCACTGTCATCACGCAGCTAAAACCGATCAGCGTGGTGTTCACGCTGCCGCAGCAGGCGCTGCCGCAGGTGGCGGCCGCACAACAGGCTGGTGCGCCGGACGTTGTCGCCCTACGTGCAGATGGCAGTGTACCAGGGTCCGCGGCCACGCCCGGCGGCACTGCGGCGCGGGGGGCGGTGCTGGAGCGTGGCAAGCTGGCCGTGCTGGACAACCAAGTCGATCCGACGACCGGGACGATCAAGCTGAAGGCCACATTCCCGAACCAGGCCCTGACGCTATGGCCCGGCGGTTTCGTCAACGTTCGCCTGCTGGTGCAGACGCTACCGGGCGTTACCACCATTCCCACTGCCGCCGTCCAGCGCGGCCCCCGTGGCACGTTCGTGTTTGTTGCGGTCGAGGGCGGGACCGTGCAGCGGCGCGATGTGAAGGTCGGGTTTGAGGACGACCAGACCAGCGTTGTGCTGGAAGGCGTGAAACCTGGCGAGCAGGTCGTAACCGACGGCGCACAACGCCTGTCGGACGGCGCAAAGATCGCCATCGCCGGACCTGACGGAAACGCACCCGACGCGGCCCCCCGTGAGCGGACGGGGGAGCGGGGCGGCCCGGGTACCCGGCGGGCACGGGCCCCGTGAACATCAGCGGCCCTTTCATCGCGCGGCCCATCGCAACGTGGCTGCTGGCCGTGGCGGTGCTGCTGACCGGACTGCTGGGCTACCGGGCGCTGCCGGTCTCGGCCCTGCCATCCGTCGACTTTCCGACTATTCAGGTCACGACCCAACTGCCGGGCGCCGGGCCGGACACGGTGGCAACGCTGATTACCGCCTCCCTGGAACGGCAATTCGGCCAGATCACCGGCCTGAACACCATGACCAGCACCAGTAGTGAGGGTACAAGTCAGATCACGCTGCAGTTCAACCTAACCCGGCCGCTCGATAGCGCCGCGCAGGATGTTCAGGCCGCCATCAACGCCGCCGCCGGTACGCTGCCGGTCGCGCTGCCGTACCCGCCCATCTATTCGAAGGTTAACCCGGCCGACGCACCCATCCTCACCCTGGCGCTGACGTCGGACAGCATCACCATCGACCGTATAAGCGACGTGGCGGATACGCTTTTACAGCCAAAGCTTAGTCAGATCGACGGTGTCGGTAAGGTGACGGTCCAAGGCGGTCTACGTCCCGCCGTGCGCGTGCAAATCGATCCGGCGCGGGTGGCAGCGTACGGGTTGTCGATGGAGGACGTACGGATCGCGGTCGCCTCAGCCAACGTGAACGGCGCCAAGGGCGGGTTCGACGGCCCACGCCAGTCCTACGCCCTGGGTGCCAACGACCAGCTGGTCACGCCCGCCGCCTATCGCGATCTGGTCATCGCTTATCGCGGTACGGCGCCCGTGCGGTTGCAGGACGTGGGCAGCGTGGTCGCGGGTGTGGAGAACGACCGGGTCGCGGCCTGGTACAATGGCACGCCCGCCGTCGTGCTCGACATCCAGCGCCAGCCCGGAGCCAACATTGTCTCCGCCGTCGCCGCCATCCGTGAGGCGCTGCCCCAGCTGCAGGCCGCCCTACCCGCCGCCGTTACCATGGCCGTCGTGGTCGACCGGACCGTCACGATCCGCGCGAGTGTCAGGGACGTGCAGGCGACGCTGGCGCTTTCGATCGCGCTGGTCGTGTTCGTCATCTACCTGTTTCTGGGGTCAGCCCGGGCGACGATCATTCCGGCCGTGGCACTGCCGCTCTCGCTGATTGGCACGTTCGGCGTCATGGCGTTGTTCGGTTACAGCCTCGATAACCTCAGTCTGATGGCACTGACGGTCGCGACCGGCTTCGTGGTCGACGACGCAATCGTCATGATTGAAAACGTCGTGCGATACATCGAAATGGGGGAAAGTCCGCTGGCTGCCGCCTACAAGGGAGCCGCGCAGATCGGCTTCACCATCGTGTCGCTGACTGTCAGCCTGGTTGCCGTGTTCATCCCGCTGCTGTTCATGACAGGCGTCGTTGGGCGGTTGTTTAACGAATTCGCGGTCGTGCTCAGCACCTCGGTCATCGTGTCGGCGCTGATCTCCCTCACGCTCACGCCCATGATGTGCGGACGGTTACTGCGCGCGCATCAGGGGCCGGGACGGATGACGGCGTGGTTTGAGCGTGGGTTTGAGCGGCTGACCACCCTCTATGCCCGCACGCTGCGCCGGGCCTTGCAGGCGCAGGGGCTAGTGCTGCTAATCGCGGCCGGCACGCTGGCCGGTACCATTTTGCTGTATATCCTGGTGCCCAAGGGTTTCTTACCCCAACAAGATACCGGCGTGATCGTGGCGGTGACGGAGGCGGCGCAATCGGCCTCCATTCCCCGCATGGCACGGCTGCAGACCCAGTTGGCGGATGTGGCACTACGGGACCCGGCCGTCGCGGGCGTCGTGAGCTTCATCGGCGCCGGCACAATCAACGCCACGCCCAATACCGGCCGTATCACGATGGCGCTGAAATCCCGGCCGGAGCGGGATCCCGCACTCGTCGTCATCGCGCGCCTACAAGCCGCGATGGCGGGCGTGCCGGGCATCAGCGTGTTCATGCAGCCGGTGCAGGACATCCAGATTGGCACCCGCATCAGCCGTACCCAGTACCAGTACACCCTGCTGGATACCGACGCGCAGGAGCTCGCAACCTGGGCGCCGCGCCTGGTGGACCGCCTACGCACAATGCCGGACCTGGTGGACATCGCCAGCGACCAGCAGACAGACGGCTTTGCGACGCAGGTGATCGTTGACCGGGACGCCGCCATGCGCCTCGGCGTGTCGATGCAGGCGGTGCAGGACACGCTGTACGACGCCTTCGGCCAGCGGCAGATCAGCACCATTTTCTCGCAGTCGAACCAGTATCGCGTGATCCTGGAAGCCGATCCCGCCTGGCGCGCAGACCCACACAGCCTGGACCGGCTGCGGCTAAAGGGTAACGGCACAGCGCAGGTTCCGTTATCGGCCATCGCCCGCATCGTGCAGGGCACGGCACCGCTGGCCGTCACGCATCAATCGCAGTTCCCCAGCACCACGATCAGCTTCAACTTGGCACCGGGTAGTTCACTTAGCCACGCGGTGGCGGCTGTTGCCCAGGCGGAGCGCGAGATGGGGCTGCCGAGCACCATCCTCGGCAGTTATTCGGGCGATGCGGCGGAGTTCCAGTCGTCACTCGCCAGCGAACCCTGGCTGATCCTGGCGGCGGTGATCGTGATCTACATCACACTGGGCGTGCTGTACGAAAGCACGATCCACCCGGTAACGATCCTGAGTACCCTGCCCTCGGCCGGGATCGGGGCCTTGGTGGCGCTCACTTTGGCCGGGCAGGATTTGAGCCTGATCGCGCTGGTCGGCATCGTGTTGCTGATGGGGATTGTAAAAAAGAACGCGATCATGATGATCGATTTTGCGCTTGAGGCCGAACGCACCCGCGGTCTGTCGCCGTTAGAATCGATCGAAGAAGCGTCATTACTGCGCTTCCGGCCCATAATGATGACGACGGCCGCGGCGCTGCTGGGGGCATTGCCGCTAGTGCTGGATAGCGGCACCGGGTCAGAATTGCGCTACCCGCTGGGGCTTACGATCGTGGGCGGGCTCCTGCTTAGCCAGGTCCTGACCCTGTACACGACGCCCGTAATCTATCTGGCATTCGAGAAGTTGCG
>JAYVTX010000397.1:0-4896 GCA_043788425.1 Rhodospirillales bacterium | reverse complement strand
GTGGCGCCCGCCCATCGCCATACGCAATCGGCATTGCGCTTTGTGCTGGAGGGGGCGGGCGCGTTCACCAGCGTCAATGGCGAACGGACGGCCATGTCGGTTGGTGATTTCATCATCACGCCGCCCATGACCTGGCACGACCACGCCAACCCGGGTAGCGAGCCCGTATTCTGGCTGGATGGGTTGGACATCCCGGTCGTGCAGTTCCTGGACGCGTCGTTTGCCGAAGGGTTGGGCCAAGACGAGCAGCCCATCACGCGTCCGTTGGGCGATAGCGATGCGCGCTACGGAGCCAACTTGCTGCCGCTCGATCATCGTGCCGGACCGACGTCGCCAGTGTTCAACTACCCGTACGCCCGCACGCGCGACGCGCTCGAACGGATGCGTCGGGCAGCAGCCTGGGACCCGTGTCATGGCCTGAAAATGCGCTACACAAACCCATCAACGGGCGGCTATGCGATGGCGACGATCGGTACCTTCGTGCAGCTCCTGCCGGCCGGGTTCGAAACGGCGGCGTACCGCGCGACAGACGCGACCATATTCTCGCCGATCGAAGGCACCGGCACCACCATCGTGACCCAGCGCGATGGCAGTGTATTCACGATCGGCTGGAAGCCGCGGGACATTTTCGTGGTGCCGTCCTGGCATTCAGTCCGGCATGTGGCGGGGGCGGATAGCGTGCTGTTCTCGTTCAGTGACCGTCCGATCCAGGACGCGCTGGGGCTGTGGCGAGAGGATCGAGGTAATGCGTAGGTGGACGGCCTACGTGAACCTGCGTGCGGCATGAAACCGGTATGAAAGGGAACAACACCGCATACATCCCCGCAGTCGATCATTTACGTGCACTCGCCGCGATTTGGATCGTACCTTATCACGGGCTATATCTTGTCGGGCAGCGGATCTCGCCGCCGGGGACCGTCCAGACAGCCCATACCTCCGGTTTAAATAACCCGCTCTATTCTTTATGGGCGGAGGGCCACACAGCCGTGGCACTCTTCATGACCCTCAGTGGCTTTATCTTTACGGTCGGCACGTATGGCCTTGATATCCAGTACTGGCAATTTATTCGAAATCGGGTGCTTCGTATTTATCCGCTCTTTCTCGTACTTCTATTTTGTAGTGAACTTACACGGCTCGATAAGCTCGACTGGCCCAGACTCGCCACTACCATTCTGCCGCTGTCCGATCTGTCCCTCAATGGAGATAGCCCATTCGGTCTGGGCTGGGCAGTCGCGGTGGAGTTCCAGTTCTATTTGATCTTTCCGCTTCTCCTACGCCTCTTCAACGTATCCGTCATTCGAACAGTGCTTTGCACTATTGCGGGCGCACTGGCAGCCCGGGTCATGCTCGTGTACGCCGGGCTAGAACCGCGGGATCTGAGCTACTTCCATCTCGTTGGGCGCATCGATCAGTTCGTATTGGGGATGGCTGGCGCCGTCACCTGGCGTTGGTTGCGCCAAAACAACATTCGGCTACCACTGCACTTCCCTATATCCTTAGTCAGCATCGTCCTGCTGATCTGGTGCTTCCATGATGTCGGGGGCGGCTTCGACTCGTCCGCAAACTGGAAGCTTCTATGGCCCACTGCCGAGGGGTTGGCCTGGGCAACATTTATCGTCGGCTATCTCGCTATCGCTCACCGTACTCCACAACTTATCTCAAGCCTTCTTTGTTTCATCGGCGAGATGAGCTTTTCCATCTATTTGATCCACTCAACGATGTTCGCGGTCGTATCCGCGATGGGAGGGGTGCTTCAACCGACCGGGAGATGGGATCTAGACGCCCTCGCGACGACGATGGGGTATGTCCTGCCGGCGACACTTGCGCTGTCGGCCGTTACCTATCGCGTGATCGAGAAGCCGTTCCTCCGGTTACGACGCCCATACCTAGTCCAAGACAACGCAGCGCCGCCTAATCCTCCTCCACCCGCTCCACCCCGGGCACAGCCTTCAGCGCCTGCCCTAGTCGCGGCCCGACCTGGTACAAACCCGGGACTGTAATCGCGACCGCGGACACGTCATCCAACCGCGGTACGAGCGTGACCGTACCGCGGCCGCCGGCTTCGCGCGCCAAAATACTACGGATATGCGGCACCGCCTCCGTCCGGTCGAGCCAGATGCGCAGCCCGGCCCCCGTCTCGGCCGCTGCAGCGTCCAGCGATACGCAATCGGCGGCCGTCAGGCGCACACTGTCGCCATCCAGCCGTATATCAACCCGCATCGTGACCGCTGCACCCGCCTTCAGCACGTCGCGCGACGCCAGCAGCACCTCACTGAACAGCGTCACCTCTGCCGTGCCGGACGCATCGCTTAGCGCCACCCACATCATGGGCGATCCGCTTTTGGTCCGGCGCACACCCGGCGTCCCAACGATGCAACCGGCCAGGCGCAGCCGGGTCTCACCGGCACGGGCCCGGCCCTCAACCGACGCGGCGGGTACTACACCTAGGCGTTTCAGCGCCGGCGTGTAGGAATCCATGGGATGGGCGGTCAAGTGGAACCCAATCGCCTCCGCCTCAAACGCTAGGCGCTCCATCTCCGGCCAGTCGGGCGTAGGCGGCAACCGCAGTGCCTCGGGCCGGCTGCCACTGCCAAATAGGCCGGACTGGCCGCTCGTCGCCTCCTCCAGCGTCGCCTGGGCGCGTTTAAGAATCGTTTCTGCGCCTGCAAAAACCTGGGCGCGGTTGGCGTGCAGGTGGTCGAAAGCACCTGCGCGCGCAAGGTTCTCCAATTGCATCTTGCTCAAGGGCCGGGGATCGATCCGGGCGGCGACGTCGGCCAAGTCTGCAAACGGCCGGGTACCCCGGGCGTGGCACAGCGCTTCCATCGCCGCCTGCCCGACTTTCTTGACCGCCGCTAGGGCGTAACGGATCGACTGCACACCGTCAGTAATTTCCACCGTGAACAACGCGCCCGACCGGTTAATGTCCGGTGGCAACACGCGGATGCCCATACGCTCAGCCTCTTGCCGCAGCGCCGCGATCTTGTCGGTATTGGCCAGTGCCAGGTTCATACATGCTGCCAGGAACGCAACCGGGTGGTTCGCCTTCATCCACGCCGTTTGGTAACTAACCAGCGCATACGCCGCCGCGTGGCTTTTGTTAAACCCGTAATCGGCAAACTTGGCCATGAGGTCGAACACCTCGGTCGCCTTCTCCGGCTCGATCCCGCGTGCCTCGGCCCCGTCGGTGAACGTCTGCCGCTGCTGCTCCATTTCGGCGCGGATTTTCTTACCCATCGCGCGCCGCAGCAGGTCCGCAGCGCCCAGGCTATACCCGGCCATGGTCTGCGCGATCTGCATTACCTGCTCCTGATAGACCATGATGCCATAGGTCTCACTCAGGATGGGCGCGAGTTGCGGGTGGGGCGGCGCCCAGGCCTCACCATGCTTACGGCGGCAATAATCGGGGATGTTGGCCATCGGACCCGGCCGGTAAAGGGCCACGGCAGCGATCAAATCCTCAAACCGGTCCGGACGCATCTGCCGCAGCACGTCGCGCATGCCGGGGCTTTCAAACTGGAACACCCCACCCGCATCGCCCCGCGCCAGCATGGCGTAAGTCGCCGGGTCATCGAGCGGCAGGGCGTCTAGATCGATCGTTACGCCCAAACCGGCAAGTAAGCCGACAGCCTGCTTCAGTATCGTGAGCGTCGTCAGGCCTAGGAAGTCGAATTTCACCAAACCAGCCTGCTCGACATACTTCATCGAGTACTGGGTGACCAACGTGTCGGTCTTGGGATCGCGGTAGAGCGGCACCAGATCGATCAGCGGCCGGTCGCCGATGACCAGTCCGGCAGCGTGCGTGCTGGCGTGACGGTACAAACCCTCCAGCTGCAAGGCCACGTCCAGCAGGCGCTTTGTACCCTCATCGGCGCGCATGTCCTGCAGCCGGGGCTCACCCTCGATGGCCTGGGCCAGGGTCACGGGTTTGGCCGGGTTGTTCGGAATTAGCTCCGCGACGCGATTGACCTGGCCGAATGGCAGGCCCAGCACCCGGCCCACGTCCCGCACGGCGGCGCGGGCCTGCAGCTTGCCAAACGTGATGATCTGCGCAACCCGGTCGGCCCCGTATTCGCGGCGGACGTAATCGATCACCTCATCCCGCCGGTCCTGGCAGAAATCGATGTCGAAATCCGGCATCGACACACGTTCGGGGTTCAGGAACCGTTCGAACAGCAGCCCCCATGCCAGTGGGTCGAGGTCGGTGATCGTGAGTGCCCACGCCACGACCGAGCCGGCGCCCGATCCGCGGCCGGGCCCCACGGGAATGTCCTGCGCCTTCGCCCACTGGATGAAATCGGCAACGATTAGGAAGTAGCCCGGGAAACCCATCGCCTCGATCACGCCCAGCTCATACGCCAGGCGCTGCTCGTATTCCGCCCGGCGCTCTGGCGGGATCGGTCTGCGGGCCAGCCCCTCCGCCGCCAAGGCGGCCAGCGTTTGCGCCTCCGTCTGGCCGGGGCGGATCTTGGGGCTGGATGGCAATAGCGGATCACGTTTTTCGGCCATGACGGCGCACATACGGGCGATGGCGAGCGTGTTGTCGCAGGCGTCCGGCAGATCATGGAACAGCGCGCACATGGCGGCGGCGTCCTTGAACCAATGCTCGGGCGTTACACGCCGCCGGGCCGGGTCACTGACCTGCCGGCCCTCGGCAATGCACAGAAGCGCGTCGTGCGCGGCGGCCATTGCCGGGCGGGGAAAGAAGCATTCGTTGGTGGCCACGATCGGTAGGTCATGATCAGTCGCCAGTTGCAGCAACCCGGGTTCGATTGCCGTGTCGAGGGCCGTGCCGTGGCGGTGCAGCTCCATCATGGTGCGGCCGGGAAAGGCGTTGACCATGCGTTCGATCAGCGCCGCCGCATCCGGACGCCGCCCCTCGGCCAGCAGGCGGGC
>JAYVTX010000396.1:0-4775 GCA_043788425.1 Rhodospirillales bacterium | reverse complement strand
TTTTCCCCCTTATTCAGTGCGCGATCGTATTCGTGAGCGTACCGAGCCGGTCGATACTGATGCGGACCACATCCCCCGCGCGCAAAAAGCACGGTGGCTTCATGCCGATGCCAACACCCGCCGGGGTCCCGGTCGCGATAACGTCGCCGGGCGCCAGCGTGATGCCGGCCGAGATGGTGGCGATGATCGTCGGTATATTGAAAATCAAGTCACGCGTGTTGGCGTCCTGCCGCAACGCGCCATTCACCCAGCAACGGACGTTGAGTGCGGCGGCGTCCCCGACTTCATCCGCCGTGACCGCCCACGGGCCCATTGGGCAAAATGTGTCCATCGACTTACCGATGAACCACTGCCGGTGCTTTTGCTGCAGATCGCGCGCGGTAATGTCGTTGACGGTCGTGTAGCCCCAGACGTGCTGCAGCGCCCGCTCCCGCATGATACCCCGGCCGGGCTTGCCGATGATGATGGCCAGCTCGGCCTCATAATCCAATTGCTGGGTCAGGTCGGCGAAGGCATGGACCGGCGCACCGTCGCCTACGATGGCGGAGGCTGGTTTCGTGAACACGACCGGGAACTCCGGCGACAGCTCGCCCTTGGCGGCCGACGTGTCGAAGCCCGATTGGGCGAATTCCTTCGCATGCTCGTGGTAGTTCTTGCCGACGCAAAACACGTTGCGGCGCGGGTGCAGCGGCGCAAGCAGGGGGTGGCCGTCGATCGGGGTCCAGGATGATGGGACCGGTAGCGCGTGCCCGGCTGCGATCAGGTCGATCAGATCGCCGGAAAAGCCCGGAACCACGGCCGATATTGCGCAGAAACCTTGGCCGTCGGACGAGACGATTACCGGCTGGACACGACCATCCAAATCCAGCGTCGCAAAACGCATTCGCCGCCTCCCCGTTTTCTTACCTTGGTTGCTATGCCCCGTTCCGCCGGTCGTCAATTAGCCCGCCGGTCCGTCCCGCCGCGCGGCCCGTTATGGCCCATACGATCGATAGCCAGGCGACAGCCGCCAGGTACCCGCCCAGAACGTCGCTGGGATAATGAACGCCGAGGTAGATGCGTGTGCCGCCGATTGTGGCCACCAAACCTGCTGCCATGATCCAGGTGGCTGGCCGCCACGCACGGTTCCGGCCAATAATCAGGGCAATTGCGCCGTAGAAGCAGAGGGAAAACAGGGCATGCCCGCTGGGGAAGCTGTAGGTGGCGGGGTCAGTGCCAAAAAACGCCGCAGGGCGGGGCCGGTGTATGGCGTATTTCAGCGCATTCTCCAGCGCCACGGCCCCCCCCATGACGACCAGCAGAAACCGTACGTCCTCGCGCCGGCCGGCACGCATCAGAAACACGGCGGCGATGATGCCGAGCACGGCCAGGACGCTCAATGTTCCGAACTGGGTGGCTGCCTCCACCCCTGGGGTAAGCCAGGGTGTCGCAAATGCGTGGATCGCCATGCGTAGCGGGTCATCAAACCCGGCTACCGCGCCGCCCAGTACGGCGGCGGTCAGACCACAGAACATTAGGATGGCGACACTGGCAACGGTCCATGGACCCCGAAGCGCACTCACGACAGCGCCACGCGCGCCCAGCCCGTTTCCTCCTCGGTGAACCGTTCGGCACTCGCTTCATGGAAACGCATCTGGTCGGCGTCCCAAACCATGCAGGCGATGGTGGCCGCCGGGCGTTCGATCCGGATGATGTTGAAGGCATTCAGGTTGCCGCGCTGGCGGGTGGACGTCGCCGTTCCCGCATGGATCAGTAGCGCCGCCCGGCCGTGCATGGGGTAGCGCTGGGCGGTCTGCCCGACATGGCTTAGGTGCAGATGGCCCGACAGGATCATGTCCACCCGGGCGTTCATCAGCCCGGCCATCGCCAGCGGTGCCCGGCCCACGACACTGTGCGCGGGTCGGGTGCCGGGCACTGGTTCGGGCGTGTCGAACGGGTGGTGGGTGACGACGATACGAGCGATTTCGGGCCCGCACGGCGCAAACCGCTCCGTGATTGCTGCCAACTGCCCCTGGTTGATCCGGCCGTTTTTAAACGCCAGGGCACGCGCGGTATTGACGCCCAGGACGGCCATTTCAGCATCCGCATAAAACGGTGCGAGGTCGCTTGTGATGTAACGGCGGTAGCGTCGCAGTGGTGCCAGCCAGCGGCGCATTACGTCATATAGCGGGACGTCGTGATTGCCGGGCACCAGCAGCTGCGGGTGCGGCAGTTGAGCCAGAAAGGCGGCTGCGTCCTTGAACTCACGCGGTCGCGCACGCTGGGTGAAATCACCCGACACGACAATCAGGTCGGGCATTGCCGCGGTCACGGCTGCCAGCAGAGGTGGCAATACCTGCGGGTCGACCCGGCCGAAATGCAGGTCGGATAAATGCACCAGCGTCCGCAACGGCCTAATTCCCGGCCGATACAAGCACGCGGAGCGCCCCAGGGCGGATGCGGTAATGCAGGGGGGTTTGCATCATGCCGACTTCTCCATCCCGGGCCACCAGCAGTTGACGCCGGCGTGAGCGGATTTGGATGTTCTTAACGTCGCGCCGGAGTAGATCCACCTTGCTCACCCGGCCGGCGACGGCCTGTAACGCCAGGCGCAGCAGCGTCGCCGGGCCAGCGTGCGGTGCGGTGCATAGCCATAACGAACCGCAATCCAACCGGGCCCGCGTGCCGAGATCTAGCCCGGTCGCCTCGTAGGGATTGTTGCCAACGAAAACAAAGGGTGTGTCGATCGTTTGGGCACTTTCTTGATCGTCCTCCAGCCGGACATGGATGGCGATCCCGCGGCGCATTACGTGTGCAACCGCCTGCACGAAAGCGTACCACTTGCTGTCACCGCCGCGCTGCAGCCGCTCCCGCTCCTGCACAATCTGCGGGTAGAAGCCGACACTGGAGTTGTTGAGGAATATCTGGCCGTTCACCTCACCCACATCGACCCGGCTTTCGGCACCGGTGAATAGCGTACGAAGCGCGCCTTCCAAATCGAGCGGGATTTTCAGGTCTTTGGCGAAATGGTTCAGCGTGCCCATCGGCAGCACGCCGAGGATCCCGTCGCAGTTCACTAGCCCGCCCGCCACCGCACTGATGGTGCCGTCCCCACCCCCGGCGGCAACGATCCCGCCACCCGCGCCGGCCTTGCGGGCAAGGGCCTGCATATCTGCACCATTGGGCGTGATGATCGTGACGGCGCGCCCATGCTCCTGGGCGATGCGTTCAATGGTTGCACGCGCGTCCGTACCGTCCTTGGAGCCGGCTTTGTGGTTCAGAATGCAGGTTACGGGTGGTTGCACCGGTCGCTCCTCGATGGGCGTTTGATGCGGTCATGTGGTCCTGAACGCGCAGCCCGATTTGATTGAACGAGGGTTAGCAGCCGAAGTTCGGCGCGTTCGTCAGGCGCGGCGCAGTTTGCGATAAGCGTGCGTCACGCTGGGTGCCAATGCTCGACGGCGCGGCGGGACGATGCAAGATGGGACCGTTGGTGGGGGGGTGCCGGATGGGCCGAGCGATCGCGATACTGCTCATGGGGTGGATGGCCGTGGTGACAGCCGAGGCCGAGCCGGCGCGGCATGTCGTGACGGTTCACACGACCGACGCCCGGGGTAGCACGGTGGCGATCCGCACGATTATCGAAGGTGCCGGGCCGCCGATCGGTATGCTGCCATCCAGCGGGCGGGATGGGGCCGAGGATTTCGACGTCGTGGCCGGGCAGCTCGCTAGCGCCGGCCACACCGTGCTGCGCCCGCAGCCGCGCGGTATCCTGGGGTCGACGGGCCCGATGGAGGGGGTCAGCCTGCATAGGTCGGGCGATGACGTGGCGGCTGTGATCCAGCAACTGGGTGGCGGGCGCGCGGTGATCGTGGGCCACGCGTTCGGGCATTTTGTGGCGCGCATGGTGGCCACCGATCATCCGGCGCTGGTCCGTGGCGTCGTCCTCGCCGCGGCAGCCGCCGCGCACTACGCACCCGACATCGCCGCTACCCCCTACCGGGCCGGCAATCTGGCACTGCCAGACGCCGAAGGGCTCGCCGCGCTACGGCTCGGCTTCTTTGCGCCGGGCCATGACCCGGCGGTTTGGCTGCACGGCTGGTGGCCGACCGCACAGACGATGGAAGCCAATAGCCGGGAAAGGGCGGGGGTTCAGCAAGCCGAGTGGTGGTCGGCGGGCCAGGCCCCGCTGCTGGAGTTGATCCCCGCCAGCGACCCATTCAAGCCGCGGGACAAATGGGGCGAGCTCGGCACAGCGTACGGTGCGCGGGTAACGACCGTGGTCATTCCAGACGCTAGCCACGCGCTGTTCCCCGAGCAGCATGGCAAGGTGGCTGACGCCATCCTGGGCTGGGTCGCGACCCTGCCGCCCTGACGCTTCGGAGAACAAGCATGCGCCTATTTGTCTCACCCCGCTCGCCATTTGTGCGGGAGGTTTTGATATCGGTCTGTGAACTCGGCCTGCAGGGCTCGGTCGAGCTGGTGCCGGTCGTGGTCCGTATGGATCAGCCGAATGACGGGGTGATGGCGGTCAATCCGCTGGGTAAGATACCGGCGCTGGTCATGGCTGATGGCACCGCCATTTGCGGCTCGCTGCCGATCATCGACGCGCTGGATGGGCTGGCGGGCGGCACGCTGCTGCCTACCGATCGTGCCGGGCGCCGCTGGCATTTGCGGCACCACGGGTTGTCCCACGGGCTGCTCGACATTTTGGTGTTGTGGCGCAACGAGCGGGAGAAGCCCGTCCCCCAGCAAACGCCCGCCTGGCTGGCAAACTTTGGGATCAAGACAGCCGC
>JAYVTX010000395.1:0-6604 GCA_043788425.1 Rhodospirillales bacterium | reverse complement strand
TTCGCGCCGATTAGCCTACGCGTCAGCCAGACGCCCGAGGAAAGCCTGGCGATCTGGAAGGGGCGCAAGGGCGCGTTCGGTGCCGTGGGCCGTATCAGCCCGGATTACCTGTGCATGGATGGCACGATCCCCACGGGCCAGCTGCCGTTCGTCCTGCGCCGCATAACCGAAATGAGCGACTCGTACGGTCTGAAGGTCGCCAACATCTTCCACGCTGGCGACGGTAATCTGCACCCGCTGATCATGTTCGATGCCAACCTTGACGGGGATTTTGCCAAGGCCGAGGCCTTTGGTGCCGACGTGTTGCGGCTGTGTGTGGAAGTGGGTGGCTGCCTGACAGGCGAACACGGCGTCGGTGTCGAAAAGCGAGATCTTATGCCAGCGCAGTTCACACCGATCGAGCTCGATCAGCAGCGCCGGATCAAATCCGCCTTCGACCCCGAATGGCTGCTCAATCCCGGCAAGGTGTTTCCGCTTGCCGCTTGACGGCGTTCCGGCCGACGAAGCTGCCGTAGTGGACATGGTCCGGGCGGCTCATGACGCGAACGAGCCGCTGCTGGTCGGCGGGCGGGGTACGAAAGCAGGCATGCTGCGCCCGGTACAGGCCGCGCGCAGCCTGAGTACCCGGGCGCTGACCGGCGTCACGCTGCACGCCCCGCAGGAGCTGATCGTGTCCGTTCGCGCCGGCACGACCGTCCCGGACCTGGAGGCGAAGCTCGCCGAGGGTAATCAGTGGATTATCTCCGAGCCGCCAGACCTTTCGGGCCTGCTTGGACCCGGCGATGCCTCGATCGGGGGGATTGTTGCGACTAATCTGTCGGGCCCGCGCCGGGTCACCTCGGGCGCGACGCGGGATCACGTCATGGGGTTGCGGGCGGTAAATGGCCTGGGTGACATTTTACGCTGCGGCGGTCGCGTTCTGAAAAACGTGACGGGCTTGGACATGTGCAAGCTGCTGACAGGCAGTCACGGTACGCTGGGCGTGATTACTGAGGTGACGTTGAAGGTTCTGCCGCGGGCCGAGCGGACGGGTAGCTTGGTGATCCGCGGTCTGGACCCTGTGCGAGGCGTGGCGGCGTTGGCGGCGGCGTTGGGCTCGCCCTATGGCCCGACCGGCGCGGCGTTTCTGCCCGATGCCGCGGCCGAACGGGTCTTGCCCGGCAGTGGCAGCGCCACAGTCGTCCGGATCGAGGATTTTAACGCCAGCGTCCCTTATCGCCTCGGCCGGTTAGTGACCGATCTGGCGGGCTTTGGTGCGACCCAGCTTGTTGATGACGCGGAAAGCCAGGCGCTGTGGCGCGCGATCCGGGATGCGGTGCCGTTGCAGGCTGCGGTAGACGATGCGGTGTGGCGGGTCAGCGTCCGCCCTTCCGCCGGGCCCGGCGTGCTGGCTGCCGTGCTGGCCGCGGGCGGGCAGGGATTTCTGGACTGGGGCGGCGGGCTGGTGTGGATCGCCGGGCCGCCGACGCTGCATGAAATCGTGCGGCATGCGGCCGGGTCGGGGACCTGGATGGTGCTGCGGGCGCCCGAGCCGCTGCGAGCCGCCATCAACGTGATCCCGCCCGAGGCACCGGCGCTGGCGGCAATAACGCGCCGGGTAAAGGCGGCGATGGATCCGCGCGGCATCCTGAACCCCGGCCGGCTCTACGCAGGATTGTAGCCATGCAAACCCATTTCACGACCGCACAACTTGCCGATCCTGACACCGCAACCGCCAACAAGGTCCTGCGCACTTGCGTCCATTGCGGCATGTGTACGGCAACCTGCCCGACATTCGTCCTGCTGGGGGATGAACTCGATAGCCCGCGTGGGCGGATTTATCTGATCAAGGACATGCTCGAGTCCGGCCGGCCCGCGACGGAGGAGGTTGTGCGCCACGTGGACCGCTGCCTGTCGTGTCTGGCATGTATGACGACGTGCCCATCGGGCGTGAACTACATGCACCTGATCGATCATGCGCGTGAGTATATCGAGCGGACGTATGACCGGCCTTGGCATGAACGGCTGTTGCGTAATGTCCTGGCAGTCGTGCTGCCGCGTCCGGGCCTGTTCCGCTGGGCGGTACGTGGCGCACGGCTGGCCCGTCCGTTCCGGAACCTACTACCCGGCGCATCGCTGCCGATGGCCCGCCTGCGTGCGATGCTGGACCTGGCACCCGGCACGCTCGCGCCGGCTGGCACGATGCAGTCCGCGCAAACGCATGCTCCTACCATCGCCCGGCGCGGCCGCGTGGCGTTGCTGGCCGGTTGTGCCCAAACGGTGCTGTCGCCTGCCATAAACGAGGCGACGGTTCGTCTGCTTACCCGCATGGGGATTGAGGTTGTAATCGCGCCGGGTGTCGGCTGCTGCGGGGCGGTTACGCACCATATGGGGAAACAGGACCCGGCTATCGCCAGCGCCCGCGCCGCCATCGCCGGCTGGACCGCCGCCATGGCCGGGGGGCTGGACGCAATCATCGTCAACACGTCCGGCTGCGGTACGACGGTGAAGGATTACGGCCACATGTTCCGCGCCGATCCGGTATGGGCCGACCGTGCCGCGGCCGTGTCTGCCATTGCCATGGACGTAACCGAATACCTGGTCCGCATCGGCTACGAACCCACCCGTGCGCCATCCGGCCTGCGCGTCGCCTATCACGCCGCATGCAGCCTGCAGCACGGTCAGCAAGTGACCAAACCACCGAAGGCGCTGCTGGCCGCGGCAGGCTTTACGGTGCTTGAGCCGGCCGAGGGCCATTTATGCTGCGGTTCGGCCGGCACGTACAACCTGATGCAGCCAGTGATCGCCGGTCAATTGCGGGCGCGCAAATTGGCGAATATCGACCGGTTGAAGCCGGATCTGATAGCGGCCGGTAATATCGGATGCCTCACACAGCTGGCTGGGGGTGTACCGGTGGCCCACACGATCGAGCTGTTGGACTGGATGGCGGGCGGTCCGGCCCCGGCGGCGGTCGCGCCGCGCTGATGCCCGGCGGCGGTATCGCCGCGCTGGTGCCCCGTGGCGGTAGCGCCGCGCTCGTGAGCCGTGGCAGTCGCGCCGCGCTGGTGAGCTGCGCGGTGGCGGCCTGGCTAGTCGCCGCGCCAGCCGCTGCAGCGCCTGGGGACCAGTTGCTCGACGCACTGCAGGCCGCGCCCAACGAGCAAAGTGCGGCCATGATCGAAAGCCGGCTTCGCCAGGCATGGATCGAGGGGACGTCCCCAGCGCCGCGCCTGCTGCTTGGCCGAGCCGAGCGGGAGCTGTCGGACAACAACCCATCCGGTGCCGCCGATTGGTATGACGCCGCACTCGACCTCGATCCGGACTGCCTACCAGCGTTACGCGGCCGGTCGCAGGCCCGCCTTCGCCTGGGTGACCCGGCCGGTGCGCTGCGCGACTTGCAGGCGGCATTGCAACGGCAAGGTCGCGATTTTGCCGCGTTGCAGGACTTGTCTCGGTTGGCGGAGGCACGCCAGGATTGGCCGGCTGCGCTGTCAGCATGGCGGCTTTTGCTGCGTACCGACCCGCACACGCCGGGCGGTCTCCGGCGGCTGCGGGAGTTACGCCGGCGCAGCGAAGGTGAGGCGCTGTAGTCCCGGCTAACCCGCCCTAGCGTCATGATGGAAACGTGTTATAGCGATTGCAACCCTGAAATGGGCAAAGCGCGCTTAGCGCGTTCTTACGAGGGAGGGTCTTCAATGCTTCGCCGAAATCTGCTTGTCGCTACCGCTATTCTGTCTGGCCTGATGATGTCGTCCGCAATGGCAGAGGAACCGATCAAGATCGGTATCAGCGGTCCGTTTACCGGCGGTTCGTCCAGCATGGGTGTCTCGATGCGGGACGGCGTGAAGCTCGCAATTGCCGAGATCAATAAGGCCGGCGGCGTGCTCGGCCGTCCGCTACTGGGTGTCGAGCGTGATGATGAGGCCCGAAACGAATTAGGCGTGCAGATCGCGCAAGAACTGATCAACAAGGAAAAGGTCGTTGCGACCGTTGGTTTCATCAACACCGGCGTGGCCCTGGCGTCACAGCGTTTCTATCAAGAAGCGGAGATTCCCGTTTTTAATAATGTGGCCACGGGCACGATCGTGACGCAGCAGTTTGCTGCGCCGAAAGAAAAGACCAACTATATCTTTCGTAACGCTGCCAACGATATCATTCAGTCGGCAATGATTGTCGAGGAAGCGATTACCCGCCGTGGCTTCAAGAAGCCCGCGATCCTGGCCGACAGCACCAATTACGGTCAGCTAGGCCGTGAGGACCTGGTTCGCGCGCTGGCAGCCAAGGGACTTAAGCCGGTCGCGGAAGAGAAGTTCAATATCAAGGACACGGACATGACCGCGCAGTTGCTGCGCGCGAAGGAAGCCGGGGCCGATGTGATCCTGACCTACGGCATCGGGCCGGAGCTGGCACAGATTGCGAACGGACAAGCGAAACTCGGTTGGAAGGTGCCGTTGGTCGGCAGCTGGACGCTGAGCATGAGCAGCTTCATCGACACGGCGGCCGTGAACGGCGATGGCGCAATGATGCCACAGACATTCATCCAAACGCCGAATACGCCAAAGCGCCGGGCGTTCATCGAATCGTACCAGGCTGCGTACAAGACCGATCGCATGCCAAGCCCGGTGTCGGCCGCGCAGGGTTACGACAGCATCTATTTGCTGGCGGCCGCGATCAAGCAGGCCAATAGCACTGAGGGTCGCAAGATTCGTGAGGCGCTGGAGAACCTAAACACGAAGGTGGAGGGCGTGATCACCGTCTATGATCACCCGTTCAGCGCGACGGACCATGAGGCGATCAGCGGTAACATCCCGGTGTTCGGCCTAGTCAAGGATGGCCGGGTCGTGGCCGCCCATGATGAGGACGTCACCGGGGACAAAGCCATCCGGACCAAGCCGCGTAGCTGATCCAGTAGTCCCCGCCACCATCGTTTGGCGGGGACTAGCTTTGCTTTAGGAAGCCTCTTTTCCATGCAAATTCTTGCCCAGCTAATCGTAAGCGGCATCGCCGTCGGCATGATCTACGGCGTGATCGCGTTCGGTTACCAATTGACGTTTGCCACGTCGAAGACGCTTAATTTTGGCCAGGGTGAAGCGCTGATGTTGGGCGCACTCGTCGGCCTGACGGTGCAAAGCTATGTCGGGTATTGGGCAATGCTGCCCGTGGCACTGGCATTTGGGCTGGCACAGGGCGCGGTTGTCGAACGGCTGGGCGTGCGCCAGGCGATCAAGATTGGGTCCGAAAGCGGGTGGATCATGTCCACGATCGCGCTGGGTATCATCTTCAGCAACCTGGCCGAGAATATCTGGGGCCGTGATGACCTAAAATTCCCGTCGCCGTTGAGTGAAACACCGATCGATATTGCCGGTGTGCGGGTGTTGCCGATGGAGATCGTGATCGTCATCGGCGCAATCCTGCTGATGTTGGCGGTCGAGCTGTTCAATCGGCGCAGTATCTTTGGTAAGGCAGTTGTGGCGACGGCCAATGACCGGGGTGCGGCCGGGCTAATGGGCATCAATACGTCAATGGTGATCACGTTCAGTTACGCGCTCAGCAGCATGACAGCGGCGTTTGCGGGCGTGCTGGTCGCGCCGGTCACGCTTACGGGTGCCACGATGGGCGCTGTGTTGGGGCTGAAGGCTTTTGCGGTCGCGATCATCGGCGGCCTGAATAGCGGCTTTGGTGTTGTGGTTGGCGGGCTGATCCTGGGAATTACGGAAACCCTTACCGGCTTTTACCTGTCTACTGGGTACAAGGACGTGCCCGGCCTGGTTCTGCTGCTGCTGGTATTGTCGTTCAAACCATCCGGCCTGTTCGGCAAAAAGACGATCAAGAAGGTCTAAGTAGTCATGAAGTACCTTCTCATCCTGGTAGTCTTATTGACCTTTCCATTCCTGGTCACGAATCCTTACTACCTCCATTTGGGCATCGTGATCCTGATCTATTCGATCTTGCTACTCGGCCTGGATGTTGTGTTCGGTTACACGGGTGAGGTGTCGCTGGGCCATGCGGCACTGCTCGGCATCGGGGCGTACACGGCGGGCATCCTCAGTCTTAAATTGGGCATCGGATTGCTGCCAGCATTGCCCGCCGGGATCGCCGTGGCCGCCATATTTGGCCTTCTACTTGCCCTTCCCGCGTTGCAGGTGACGGGCCCCTACCTCGCGATGGTGACGTTGGCTTTTGGCACGATCATCTACACGCTCATCAACGAAATGGACTTCCTGACCAACGGTCCGCTCGGCATCTCCCTGCAAAAGCCGATGTTTTTCGACCTGCGCGCCGAGAGCGGCTTTTTCGACATGTCCGCGGCCCGGCTGCGGGAGTTCGAGTTCTTTTTCGTCGTCGCCGCCTGTTTCACGATCAGTTTAATTATTGTGAACCGCCTGATCGCCAGCCGCTACGGCCGTGCGTTTGAGGCTCTGCGCGACGCCCCGATCGCGTCGGACTGCATGGGCGTAAGCGTCTACAAACACAAGGTGATCGCGTTCGCCTTTAGTGCCGGTATGGCTGGGTTGGCGGGCGTGCTGTTCGCCTATTCCGAGCAGTATATCGCCCCTAACAGCTTTGGTATCCCGCTCGCGATCCAGTTCCTGTTGGGTGTAGCGCTTGGCGGGCGCAAAAGCCG
>JAYVTX010000394.1:0-8891 GCA_043788425.1 Rhodospirillales bacterium | reverse complement strand
CTTAATAACAAAAGCTTGGCCCGTTGGCAGCGGGACCAGCGCCACGCCCTGCGCCAAACAAAACTCGTCCACAGCCGCACGGGCACCGGGACACGACCGAAAGCCGTAATCGTCGAAAAGCATGATGGCACCAGGTGTCAGGCGGGGCCAGGCGAAGCCTAAGGTCGCAACGATCGGCGCATAGATGTCTAGGTCGATATGAACGAACCGTAGCCGCACCGGTTCCAGCCCACGCAGCGTTATGGGTATCAGACCGGGCCGCCAGTCGATAAACGCGTCAGTGCCGACCAGTGCCTGCACCTCGGCCAGTGACGTATCGGCGAAATCACCCGCCACGTGGAAATCCCGGGCCGGATCGGTTTCCGGCATGCCTGCAAATGTGTCGAACAGGCGCAACCGCCCTCCCGCCCCGGCAAGTTCGTTGCGTATCAACAGGGCGGATCCGCCGCGATAAACCCCCAGCTCCCAAACTTCCCCCTCGACCGCGGCCGTACTCCGCAGTAGCCGCAGAAGGATCAGCATCCGGAACCGGTCTACCAAAGCGAGCGTGCCGTGCAGCGCCAGCCGCTCCATGACCAGGGCAATGTCCGGATCAACATGGTATGCCTGCAGCGTTGGCATCCCCGGGTCATGGGTCCCGTACGCCCATTCATCCGGCAGCGCAGGCTTCTGGAGTGCTGGATCAAGCTTAACCCCGCTGGCCAGCGCCACCCGGCGCGACTTGCGCGGTGCCGAAGCCATCTTGCTTGAACGCTTCGCCGTCATCGGCTTGACCGCCACAAACACGTTCTGCTCCGGCCCAAGCAGCCCAAGATCCCGCGACCAGTACATCACGCACCGCGCCTGGGTGAAGCCGAGCGCGCGCAGCTGGTCCAACACCGCCAGCCCGAAATAGCGGAAACACAGCGACCCGTGCTCCGCATCGACCGGGTTGCCGTGGTATTCGGGCGGTGCCAGGAACGTCAGTGTGCCGTCCGGCCCCACCACCACCCGGTCGATCACCGCTGGCGTGCCAAACTGCGTGGGGGCCGCGAACAGCAGCGTCCCGCCCGGCTTCAGCACCCGCCAGCACTCGGCCAGCGCTGCACCCAAATCGGCCACATGCTCCAGCACATCCAGCGACAGGACGACGTCGAACTGCGCGTCGGCAAAGCTCAGCCGGCACAGATCCTCATGGCGGACACCATTATACGTGTGACCCGGCACGTGCGTGGCACCCAAATACTCCGACCCGACGACGCCGGGCCACCGCATCCGCAGCCAGCCATAAAGCCGGGTAACCTGCTCGGTCAGATATATTGCCGCGCCGGGTGCCGGGTCGATCAGCGCCTGCAGCGCCTGGACCGCGCCCCGCATCCGGTCATTGAAGCCGCAGCGGCAATCAAGGTGCTCCCGCCAATTCGGCAGCGAGCGCCCGTCCGTATCAATATGGACGGCGTACTGAAACGACGTGCCAAATGCAGCGTCCGTCCGGCACATCCCGCACCGCCCTGGCACGGTAAACCCGGTGTTCCCGGCCGGCAGCAACGCCCGCTCCGTCGCGCGATGCTGGGCGAACTCGGCCTGCAGTCCGTCGCGCTGCGCTTCCCATTCCGCCCATGACCCGAAGCTGCGATGAAACAGCGTGTCCCAGGCTGGTGCGTCATGCCCGATAGTCGTCATGCCGGCCGCGATCTGATCCGCGAGTTCGGACGGCGTATGGGCGTTAACCGCTCCGTCTTCGGCAAAACGGAAGCCGTAATGCAGCGCGCCGAAGGCTTGATAATCGTATCCCAGCACCGCGTTCCGCCACACCGACTGCAGCAGGAACAGGTCGCCGACCGACCAGTTGTCGAGGTACCTCACATGCCGGCTGAACACCTCTGGCCGGGTCAGGTCATGGCCGCTGAAATGCACGAACCGCAGCGGCTGCTCGTTCACAACCCAGCCGGCCGGGCTGCACCAAACGCTACGGTCCAGCACGTTCCAATACGCAACGTTGTACCCCGGATGCCGCAGCACGGCCACGCGGTCGATCAAAGCCGGGATCAGGTCAGCCCATTTCTGATCGACGAACAGCCCGGCCGGAATGTCGATCCGGCAATCAAACTCCAGCCGATGCGCCCACCACGCCACCAGCCGGCGGGCGTCCGGCCCCTCCCGCATCGCCACGAAGCCAAGGTTGTAGACGCCGTATTGCAGCATCGACTGATCGGGAGCGACATCGGGACGGCTACTCGGCGTGGTCATATGCGGCGTCAGCACCACTTGCGCCCCAGCCGCCAGCGACTGTTCCAGCTCCGTCAGGCGCGACATCACCCAGATATCGGGATCGAAATACACAATCGCAGCACCAGGGTGCCGGTCGAACAGAACCTGGAATATCAACGGCTTGATGGCCGTACAAAACTCGGTCGCGTTGTACCGCTCCGCCATGCCCCACACGCGGATGTCCCGCAATGCGCCAAGGTTCAGCACCTCAAACGGCAGCGCTGCATGGTCGATGCCCTCATCGAGGTCACACAACGCCAGCACAAACTCCGTGCCAGGATGGTGGCGCAGCAGGCTTTCATGCAGCGCCCGCGCATACGGAATGAAGTTACGCGCGGCGATGGTGAATGCGACGAACGGCGTGGTCAGAGTGGCCCATCCTCGGCAAAGGGTGGAGATACGCCGTTGGCGGTCCGTAGCGTCTGCCCGTCGGCCACATACTGATGATAGTGCCGGCGCAATTCCGGCGCCGGTTGCACCATGTCGCGTGAACGCTGACCGGTCTCGGCCTCACCAACCCCGGCCCGGCGGACGATGAACTCGATCCCACACTCGCCCACCGGTGTGCGCGTCTGGTCCAGCCGCGGCAGGTCGTAGCGGTAGGTGGCGTCCAACAGCTCAACCCGCTCCGGCCGCGCCTCCGGACCCAAATCGCGCAGCAGGTCCAGGATGTTTAGCGAGCGGGCGCTCCAACTCGTGGCCTTCCAAACCGAAAAGGTCCATTTGTGGTCGGCGTTGAACGTGCTCGGGAATTGGCCCTGCTCGTACAGATCTTCATCCGGGACCATGACAATCATTGCGCCGCCGGGCCGCAAAATCCGTAGCCAATGGCGCAGCGCCGCCGCCGGGTCGTGCAGGTGTTCCAGGCAGTGGCTGCTATGGACGAAGTCGTAAGTCCCGTCCGCGACGCCCGCCATGTACTGCGCGTCCCCATCCTCGATGTCCCAGGTGCGCACCGTGCGAAGCAGGGGGAACAGGCCGGCATACAAGGCCAGCGGATCGGGCGCGCCGCCAATATCGACGCCATCGCCCACAAAGTAGCGGCGGGCGAAATTGGCCTGGGCCAGCCGGCGGGGGATCGCCTTGCTACACTCCCTCATACGCCAACCGCCTGCCGGTACCCGGCCCGGATTGCGGCAGCGGAAAACCGGTGCGTCACCGCCTGGAACCCATCGGCCGACAGGCGAACGAGCGCTGGCACATCATCGTATAGCGCCAACACGGCGTCCGCGATCGCCGCCGCATCGGATGCGACCACCACCCCGGCCCCGTTCAGGCCGATGCCCTCGACCGCGATCGGCGTTGCAATCGCCGGCACACCGGCCGCCAGGCTTGTGATCAACTTCATCTTGACGCCTGCCCCATAGCGTAGCGGTGCCACCGTCAGCCGTAGCGTGTCCAGCATGCCGTCCAGATCCTCGACCCGGCCATGCAGGACGATGCTGGGCCCGGCGAATGGCGCGAACTCTGCGGGCGTGGCGCTGCCGATGACATGCAGGGTGATGTCCGGCCGGGATGCGGTCACGATCGGCCAAATCTCCGTGCATAGGAAACGGACGGCGTCGACATTGGGTTCATGGCCGAATCCACCGATGAACGCGACGCCCGTGCGCGACGCCGGACCATAGGGCGCGGGCGTCCGGTTGGCGTATTCGGGATCGATCTGCACCACGCGTGCGCCCAGGCCGGCAGCACCCAGCACGTCCCGCTCATGGCTGGATACAACAACGGTCATGTCTGCACCGGCGACCAACGCCAACTCTCGCGCCTCCGTCACCTGGGCGGCGGCCATCGCGGCGTCGCTGCCAGCCAGGGCGGCGGCCCGATGCTCCCGCAAATGGTGCAGGTCGCCAGGGTGAAAAATAAGCCGGGCACCGGGCCACCGGGCGCGTAGGGCTTCCATGTACCGGCCGCCGCTGGTGTAGCGGGCCATGACGATCACGGCGTAATCGTCGGGTGCGGCGGCGATGAACGCGTCCGTCGTGGGGATGAACGGGGCCTGCATCACCACCACACCCCGGTCGGCCACGGCGCGCACCACGTCCGGGCTGGCCGTAAGTTCCGCGTCGGGTACCAAGGTCACGTCGTAGCCAAAGCCCTGATACATCTCCATCAGCTGTAGGGCGTAAAACGACCCGGCGTCGAAGCCGATCCGCGGCACGATGCTTTCGATAAACAGCGCCCTGGGCCGTGACTCAGGGGCCGGCGTGGGCCAGGCCACAGGGGCCAGGTCCGGCCCGCCTAAAATCGCCGCTAGGTCCGTCGCCTGCGCCCCCGGCTGCAGCGTTGCCCCCGCACTGAGCGTCAGGAACGCCGCCACCACCGTCAGCCCAGGGTCAAGTGTTGCGATCGCATCAGGTGAGGCCAACGCCAAAACCGGGCCCGCGGTCAGCATGGGGCGTACAGCGTTCAGCGCTGGCGCCTGGGGGTCGGCCCCGGCGCCCCGTAAAACAGCCTGCCCAGCCGCGAGCAGGAAGCCTGCCGCGCGCACATCCCCTGCCCGGTCCATAACGATCGGATGGCACGGGGCGGCCCGTACCAGCCGCTGCAGATCCGCCCGTGCGACGAACGCTGCGCCGGCAATCAGGATCACCGGACCCGTGGCGTCGGTGGCCCAGGCGCACAACGCGGGCATGTCCGGGACCTCAACCACCGTGTCCCCGGCCAGGACCGCGCGTTGCGCCCGCCGCGCCTCCGCATCCGGCGGGCCGAGCAACACGATCGTCGCCCCAACCGATCCGGTAGCGCCACGCTCCGCCGCAATGGCAGTGGCCACGGGGCCGGGCGGGGCCGGGACAATGTCTAGCCCTTGGTGCAGCGCATGCGCCATCGCCCCCGGTACGACTCCGCCACAATACCGGCTGGCATAGCGCCGGGCCCGGAACTCGGGCGAGGCGGCCCGGCCCTGCGCCTCACCAGCGGCCAGATAGTGCAGGAACGCCGGGTCATGAACGCCGGTCATCGCGCGGTAAAACGGGGGGGAGAATAGCCGGTTCGGCCGCCGGCCCTGCCGCTCCCCAACCGTTACATAATGCAGCAGTGGTGGAAGATTGCGCGCCGTCGGGCCATAGCCGGAACTGTCGAATAGCGGGTGCGGTGCCAGACCCTCGGCCGCACCGAAACGCAGGTAATGCAGCAGCCCCGGCCCGGTCACGCCATGGCTCGCACGGTACCAGTCCTCATCGAACAATGGATGCGTGCTGGGCGGCGTCACGTGATCCAGATAGTGCAATAGTGGCGGCCCCTCGACCGGGCCGGCTGAGGCCAAATAGTGGGATACATCGAATAACGGATGCGGCGAATACTGCCCGCCATCGGACGTATAATGCTGCACCGGCTCCACCTCGCCCGCCTGCGCCCGATAATGCCCAGGATCGATGAGCGGATGGGGGGCGCTGTTCTGATGCACGCCAAACTGGACATAGTGCGCCAGCGGCTCTGCCCCAGCGGCCGCGACATCCGGGCGATGGTGCCGATAATAGGTGGGGTCGAACAGGCGATGGGGCGACAACCCCGCTTGCGCGCCGTACAGCACGTAATGGGCAAACGGGTCCGTTCCCGCCGGAACGCCCGGACCCTGCGCCAGATAGTAGTCGCGATCGAATAGCCCATGCGGTGAGGTTTCGCCGGCCGCATACCCGGCTAGCGGGTCCCCCTCCGGCACGGTAGTCCGGACCAGTGCCAAATCGAATAGCGGGTGGGGTGAGATGCCGAGTTGCCAGCCGCCCTGCTGCCAGTAGCCAAATGGTTCGACATCGGCCGGCCAACCAGCCCCCGCCTGCCACACCGCGTACCGCGGATCGAACAGCGGATGCGGGGCCGAACCTTCCCGCCAGCCATGGTTCACATAGTGCTGCAGCAGGTCGGAAGCCGAGCCCACCAGGTCGGGCCGGGTCGCACTGTAATAGGCCACATCAAACAGGCGCGCCGCATTCCGTTCGGCTTCAATCATGCGCCGCTCAATATCCCTATGCTAATCCCACGTCGCGCCGGCATCAGATTAGCATAGCAGACCGAACCCACCGCAACAGCCCGGCGGAGAACTATGGATCAGTTCGACTATGTCATCGTGGGTGCCGGCGCAGCAGGTTGTGTCCTGGCCGCGCGGTTGACCGAGGATCCAAAGGTCACGGTCTGCCCGCTGGAAGCCGGCCCGCCCGATACGACCCGCTGGATCCGCATCCCGGCTGGCTTTACCAAAACGCCGTTCGACCCGGCGTTTATTTGGCCGGTCAAAACCGAACCGGCCAATCACACCGGCGGGCGCGCCATTGCCACCACCGTCGGCCGGACGATGCGTGGGTCAAGCGCCATCAACGGCATGATCTATAACCGCGGCCAGCCCGCCGACCACGACGCCGTCCGGTTTATCATGCGCGCCAAACGCGGCACGCCGACGCTGAATGAACTCGCGCGGGGCCCGTCTGGTGCTGCAGGCGGCGCGCTGGCAATTGGGCAAGCCCAGCATTCTAAATTCCGCGCCATCCCATGTGCACGGGTTCCTGAACGGGCTGAACAAGCTGGCCCTACCCAACCTGCAATGCGTGTTCACGCCGGGCAGCTACGTCGCCGGCCACACCTATATCCTCGATCGCTATCCCGGTGTGACAGCCGGTGCATGGCCGCATCGCCCAGAGAGCACCGGCACCGTGTGCGCAACGACAACCGAAATGTTTGAGGACCCGATCGTGCAACCTAATTACCTGTCCCACCCCGACGACCAGGGCCTGACGCTGGCCGGCATGCGCCTTGTACGCCGGATGCTCGCCACGCCGGAGATGGAGCCGTTCCTGGACGCCGAGACCCTGCCCGGTGCCGCCGCCCAGGCCGATGACGCGCTGATGGACCACGCCCGCAAAACCGGCACCACGACCTATCACCTAATCGGCACCGCGCGCATGGGCCCAGCAAGCGACCCGACCAGCGTAATCGCTGACCGGCTGCGGGTGCATGGGGCGCAGAACCTGCGCGCGGTCGATACGTCGGTCATGCCCAGCATGCCGTCCGCCAACACCTATGCCACGACGCTGGCCATCGCCGAACGCGCGTCCGATTTCATGCGCGGCCGTTTTGCATGAACCGGATCGGCGTCGATGTGGGCGGCACCAAGATTGAAGCGGCCGTGCTGGATCCATCCGGCACCGTAATTTGGCGACAGCGCGCGCCGACACCGGCCGGGTCCTATGACGACATCCTCCGCACGATTGCCGGGTTGGCGGCGGCGGCAGGCCCAGGCTCGGTCGGCGTCGGCATACCCGGCGTCCTCAGCCCCGCCACGGGCCTGGTCAAGAACGCCAACACGCAAGTCCTGATCGGTCAGGCCATGGACCGGGACCTTGCCACAGCCCTGGGCAGGCCCGTTCGGATTGAGAACGACGCCAACTGCTTTGCCCTGAGTGAGGCCGTCGACGGCGCTGGCGCAGGGGCCCGTTGCGTGTTCGGCGTTATCATTGGCACCGGCGTCGGTGGCGGCATCGTCGTCGATGGCCGGATCCTACCAGGGCGCAACCGGATCGCGGGCGAATGGGGCCACACGCCCCTGCCCTGGCCGCGCGGGGACGAACTGCCGGCCCCGCCATGCTGGTGCGGACAATCGGGCTGCCTGGAGCTTTATATCTCCGGACCAGCCCTTGCGCGGCACGCCGGACGCGACGCGCCCACGCTGATGGCCGCCGACGACCCGGCCGCCGCCATGGCGCTGCACACCCACGCCGACCGGCTCGCCCGCGGCCTGGCCGTTGTTATGAACGTGCTGGATCCCGATGTGATCGTGCTGGGCGGCGGCCTGTCGAACATGGAGGATTTATATGCCGAAGTGCCGGCTCTCATGGCCCGCTACGTGTTCAGCGACGTGACGGTCACACCCATTCTGCCGCCCGTGCACGGCGATAGCGGCGGGGTACGCGGCGCTGCCTGGCTGTGGCCGTAAGCACATTATGCCGGGACTGCGGCGCGTCTCCGCCTGGCGATACCTGCGCCTGCGGATCGCGCCGGATCGTGTGCCATGCGGAATTGTTCACACTGGCCATCGCCCATGTCGATTGCGACGCGTTTTTCGCCAGCGTTGAAAAGCGTGACCGGCCGGAGCTGGCGGGCCGGCCGGTCCTGGTCGGCGGTGGCACCCGGGGCGTTGTCACCGCCGCATGCTACGTCGCGCGGCTATCGGGCGTCCGCAGCGCCTGGCCAATGTTCAAAGCGCTAAAGGCCTGTCCCGACGCGGTCGTGATCCGGCCGGACTTCCCCAAATACGCCGCCGCCGCCCGGCAAATCCGTGGGCTGATGGCGGAACTGACGCCATTGATGCAGCCGCTTTCGGTGGACGAGGCCGTGCTCGACCTGCATGGCACCGCTGCCCTGCACGGCATGCCGCCTGCCGCTGCCCTGGCGCGTTTTGCCCGGGTGGTCGAGGCGGAGGTCGGCATCACCGTGTCCATCGGATTGGCGTCAAACCGGCTGCTGGCCAAGATTGCGGCCGGGCGGGACAAGCCGCGGGGATTTGCGGTGCTGGGGTCCGACGCTGCGGCCGTGCTGGCGTCCGAGCCCGTGCGCCTGCTGCCCGGCGTCGGCCCGGCGCTGGAACGGCGGCTGCACGCGCGCGGGATCACGCACCTGATGCACTTGCAGGCCTTGGACGACCGTGC
>JAYVTX010000393.1:0-3306 GCA_043788425.1 Rhodospirillales bacterium | reverse complement strand
TTTAGCTGGCCGGGGCTGGGCCAATATCTGACGGGTAGTCTGCTGAACGCCGACATGAATGCGGTACTGGGCGCCACGCTGGTCGTGGGCATCACTTACGTGTTGCTGAACATGACCGCCGACCTGCTGTACAAGGCGCTGGACCCCCGGGTCACGTGACGGCATGAACGCTGCCTGGCTGCTGACAGACGAGCCGGCGTCGCGGAGCCAGGCGGCGTGGGGCCGTCGCTACCGCCTATGGCTGCTATTCCGCCGCAACCCGATGGCGATGGCCGGGCTGATCGTGGCCGTGATGCTGGTCGTAGCATCGCTGGCCGCACCGTTGCTGGCCACCCACGACCCAGCCGTCCAATCGCTGCGGGAGCGGCTGCAGCCGGGGTCGGCTGCGCACTGGCTGGGTACGGACGAGCTGGGGCGGGACGTCTACTCGCGGTTGTTGTACGGCGGCCGGGTCACGCTGGGCATGGTGGTAGCAATTGTGTTGATGGTGGCACCGTTTGGCCTGCTGGTGGGTGCCGTGGCGGGCTATGCCGGGGGGATCACCGACCGGATCATGATGCGGGTGACGGACATCTTTCTGGCCTTCCCACAGCTGATCCTGGCATTGGCGTTCGTCGCCGCGCTGAAGCCGGGGGTGACCAGCACGGTCCTTGCCATCGCGCTGACGGCCTGGCCCCCCTATGCCCGGCTGGCCAGGGCGGAAACGCTGGGTTACCGCCAGACCGACTTCGTCGCCGCCATCCGCCTGACGGGGGCCAGTCCTGCCCGCATCGTGTTGCGCCACATCGTGCCGCTATGCCTGCAATCGTTGGTGGTGCGGGTCACGCTGGATATGAGCACCATCATCCTGACCGCGGCCGGGCTGGGTTTTTTGGGACTGGGCGCACAACCACCCTCGCCGGAGTGGGGGGCGATGATCGCAACCGCCCGCCGCTTTATCCTGGAGCAATGGTGGGTCCCGGTGGTGCCCGGTGCTGCGATCTTTGCCGCGTCGCTGGCGTTCAATCTGTTGGGTGACGGACTGCGAGACGTGCTGGATCCAAAGGCCGGTCAATGATGGTGCCGCTGGTCGACATAGCCAATTTACACATCGCGTTCCGGTCGCCCCAGGGCCTGGTTCCTGCAGTCCGCGGCGTGTCGCTGCAGGTGGGGCGGGAGAAGCTTGGTATTGTCGGTGAGAGCGGGTCCGGCAAGTCGCTGACGGCCCGTGCGATCCTGCGCCTACTGCCCCGGACGGCACAGGTGACCGCCGATCGGCTGGCGTTCGACGGCATCGACACCCTGCGCGCCAGCGAACGGCAAATGCGCGGCATCCGGGGTGCGCGGGCCGGGCTAATCCTGCAGGATCCAAAGCACGCGCTAAATCCCGTCATGACGGCCGGCGCGCAAATTGCCGAGGCTTGGCGTCTGCACAAAGGTGGTAGCGCCCGCCATGCCGCCGCCGCCGCCGTCGATCTTTTGGACCAGGTTCTGATCCGCGACCCCGCCCGCGTCGCCGGGTCATACCCGCATGAGCTGTCCGGCGGCATGGGCCAGCGCGTCATGATCGCCATGATGCTGGCACCGGATCCGGAGCTGCTGATTGCCGACGAACCGACCAGCGCACTCGACGCGACGGTCCAGGCCGAGATCCTTCGCCTGATCGAGGCGCTGGTCAGCCGGCGGGGCATGGGCCTGCTGCTGATCAGCCACGACCTGCCGCTGGTTGGCCATTTTTGCGACCGGGTGGCGGTTATGTACGCGGGCCGTGTGGTGGAGGAGTTACCAGCCGGCGAGCTTGCCCAGGCGCAGCATCCCTACACGCGCGGGCTGTTGGACTGCATGCCGTCACTGCTGCACCCGCGCGACCGCCTGCCGGCCATGGTGCGTGACCCGGCGTGGCTGCTGTGATCCCCCCGCTATGATTGACGTCGACACCCTGCGCGTCCGGTTCGGGTCGAACGAGGTTGTGCACGGCGTCAGCTTTGCGGTCCCGCGCGGCGGCAGCTTTGGGCTGGTGGGGGAAAGCGGTAGCGGGAAAAGTACGGTCCTGCGCGCGCTATCGGGCCTTAATCCAGACTGGACTGGGCATATGTCCATCGGTGGCGCAGCCCTGAGCCGGCGCCGCAGCCGCGAATTTTACCGCCGAGTGCAGATGGTGTTCCAGGATCCGTATGGGTCGCTGCATCCCCGGCAGACCGTAGATCAGGCGCTGAGCGAGCCGTTGATCGTGCATGGACTGGCAGATCACGATCCGCGAATCCGCCGGGCACTGGCCGACGTGGCGCTGCCGCTGGCGGTGCGGTTCCGCTACCCGCACCAGCTCTCGGGCGGGCAACGACAGCGGGTTGCAATCGCGCGCGCGATGATGGCCGGGCCGGACGTGCTGTTGTTGGACGAGCCAACCAGCGCCCTGGATGTGTCGGTACAGGCAGAAGTGCTGAACCTGTTGCGCGCGTTGCAGGCGGAGCGGGGGCTGACCTATCTGTTGGTCAGTCACAACCTGGCCGTCGTGGCGCACCTGTGCCCGACTGTGGCGGTGATGCAGGCGGGATCACTGGTAGAAACACTGTCGACCGACGATTTGCGTGCCGGCCGAACGACCCATGCGTACACGGCGGGACTACGGGCGCTCGCGGTGGAGTTGGCATGAGTTGTCCACAACTTATTGTGGTTGTCGATGACAATACCACTATCCCTGGTGGTTTCAGGCGGATACGGTCCGGGCATTGGCAAGGGAGGTCCCCATGGACTGGAACGAAGAAACCATCGCCCGCCTGCGTGCAATGTGGGACGAGGGGCTGACCACGGCGGAAATCGGGCGACGCCTCGGCGTGACCAAGAACGCGGTCGTTGGGAAATCCCACCGCCTGCTATTGCCGCCTCGGCCCTCGCCGATCCGCCGGATGCCTGCTGGTCAGACGCCCCGGCCACAGCCACGCCGGACCGTGGGGCCGACCCTGCCGCCGTTGCAGCATGCCGCGCGCGGGCCGGTGCCGGTGCCGGTGCCGATTCCGGTGCCGGTCTCCGTTTCGGTGCTGGGGCGGCCGGTTCTGACCGTCCGTCCACCCGCACTGCGGGCCCTACCGTCCATGGCGGGCGGGCGGATCACGACCTGCTGCTGGCCATTGGGTGAACCGGGCACGCCGACGTTTCGGTTTTGCGACGATGCGGCCCAGGCCAATAAACCCTATTGCGGCGCACACGCTGCCCTGGCCTACGTAAAAGTTCGTGACCGGCGGGAGGACGCGGCCTGACGCCACTGGCCACGGCGCGTCCCGTCGGCTAGGAGGGGCGGATGTCCCAATCCGAAACACTTCCGTCACC
>JAYVTX010000392.1:0-3967 GCA_043788425.1 Rhodospirillales bacterium | reverse complement strand
GTTTTGAACCCTGCGGACTGACCCAGCTCTGCGCTCTGCGGTACGGCGCCATTCCCGTGGTCAGCCGCGTGGGCGGCCTGGCCGACACGGTGATCGACGCCAACGCGGCCGCGCGCGCCGCCGGGGTCGCCACCGGCATCCAGTTCGGCCCGGTCACTCCCGCCGGGCTGGCGGCCGCCCTGGCCCGCACGGCCGTGCTGTGGCGGAACTCCGCCGAGTGGGTGGCCATGCAAGGCCGCGCCATGCGCGACCAGGTCGGCTGGACCGCGCCCGCCCAGGCCTACGCCGCTCTCTATGCCGAGTTGCTGACCAGCCGCGCGTCGCCTCCACCGGCAGCCTGATCGCCCAGCCACGCATCGATGCCGCGCGCGGCCCGAACACCGGTCGAAAAACACCCCTGCAGCAGATAGCCGCCGGTCGGCGCCTCCCAGTCCAGCATCTCGCCAGCGGCAAACACGCCTGGCAGCCGGCGCAGCATCAGCCGGCTGTCCAGTTCGTGCCGCGCGATGCCGCCCGCTGACGAGATGGCGCGCGCGACCGGCTGTAATCCGGCCACGACCAGCGGCACCGCCTTGATCAGCGTGCTCAGCCGCTCCGGCGGGCCGCAAGCGTGTATCGCCTCCTGCAACACGCCCACCGCTTCGGGCGACAGCCCCGCCTGCTGCCGCAGATGATTGGCCAGCGAGCGGCCCCGCCGTTCGCCATCCACCCGGATTGCCATTACCTCCGCCGGCAAATCCGGCCGCAGATCGACAGTGAGCACCGCAGGCCCGCCCGCATCCAGTGCGCGGCGGATCGGCGCCGACAGCGCATACGCGGGTCCGCCCTCCAGCCCGGCGCGCGTGATCACCGCATCACCGCGCGCCTGCTCGCCACCGCAACTCAGGATCACGCGCTTCAGCGGCTGGCCCTCGTGCCGTGCCAGAAACGGTCTCGACCATGCGATGTCGACCCCGCAATTGCTTGCCCGCAACGGGGCGACATGCACGCCGCGCCCGCGCAGCACCGGCACCCAGCCGCCGTCCGACCCCATGCGCGGCCAGGATGCGCCACCCAAGGCCAGCAAAGTCGCATCCGCACGCACCGTCACCTCGCCAATGTCTGTTTTTGCAAAATGCAGCTCACCGCCCGCCGTCCAGCCCAGCCAACGATGCCGCGGCGCAAACCGCACCCCCAGCCCGTCCAGCCGCCGCAGCCAGGCCCGCAGCAGTGGGGCGGCCTTGAAAGCGCGCGGAAACACCCGGCCGGAGCTGCCCACCATGGTCGGCTGCCCCAGTCCTTCGCACCAAGCGACCAGAGCGGCAGGGGGATAGTCAGCGAGCGCCTCTGCCATCCAGGGCGCAGCCTCTGCGTAGCGCGCGGCGAACGGCCCTGCCGCCTCGCTGTGGGTCAGGTTCAGCCCGCCGCGCCCAGCCAGCAGGAACTTGCGCCCAGCCGAGGCCATCTGGTCGTACACCGTTATCGTATGGCCTGCGCCGGCCAAAAACTCGGCGCCAATCAGCCCCGCCGGACCTGCGCCCAAAATCGCCACGCACGCCATACCGCGGAGTTTAGCTCAGATAGGTTAAAAACTCACCTTGATCCCGCCATAGCCGGCAATGGGCGCGGCCGGACTGGCGGTGCGTGGATCGGTGACCCCGCCCGGCACGTTCGGCCAAGGCCGGTCGCCCACCGGCCCGAATGTTCCGTAGGTCGCGTAGCGCCGGTCGGTCACGTTGTTGACCAGCGCAAATACCGTGACACGATCTGTCACCCTGTAGGATGTGTTGAGGTTGAGCACCGCAAAGCCGCCCACCTGCTTGGCCAGATTCGACGGGTCGCCATAACGGTATTGGCTGCTCTGCACCGAGGCCGAAAAGCCGGCGGTCCAGCGATCGGTGACCTTGTAGTCGGCCACTGCCGTGCCGCGATGCTGGGGTATACCGGGAAGCCGGTCGCCCGGCACCACCGCAAGATTGCCGTTCGCGTCCGCGCCAGGGTTGTTGCCGCCGCCTAAAAGCAATGCGCTCTGGAACGTCGCATCGGTGAAGGCATAGCCGACCGAAGCAGCAAGGCGCTTGGTGGTGTAGCGCAAATTCGCCTCTACGCCCTGACGCAGCGAGGTGCCGGAATTGGTGTAGAAGGCCAAGTTGGGGTTGGCGGCGGTCGGTTGATAGATCAGGTCGTCGTGGTTGCTGGTATGATAATAATCGGCGTTCCAGGTCAGCCGGCCGCCACCAACGCTAGCGATGCGGCCGCGCAATCCACCCTCGAACGTGCGCGCCACCACCTGCTTGAGGTTGGGGTCGCCAATAAAGAAGTTCAGTAACGAGCAGGGGTTCGCGGCACTGTTGCAGGATAGCTCGGTCGGCGTCGGCGCCCGGTTAGTCTCACTGTAGCTGGCATAGATCTGGAATTCCGGCCTAACCGCATAGGTGAGCCCGGCGCTCGGGTTGAACCGGCTGTAGCTGTGCTGGCCGTTCAGCACGGTGCCGATCTTGTCGTGCAGATCGGTCTCGGCAGTGTTGAAACGCCCTCCAAACGACAAGTCCAGATGCGGCAGCAGCGTCAGCACGTCGGCGGCAAACACACCGTAGTCACGCGTGGTCGTTACCAGATGCACCGGCTCGACCCCTTGGCTCGGCTGGTCCTGGGTCACGCCCGGACCCACGAAGTTCGCCCCATTGGCATCGAACCCGCCCAATTGGGTCTGTGCATCGAAGATTGAAGTCGACCCGTCGAAGCTGGCGCCGACCACAAGGTGGTTGCCCAACCCGGACAAGGCGGTGTCGCTCACCGCCTGCAACGACGCACCATACGCGTGCGCATCCAGCCCCTCCAGCACCTGCGCCGAATATTGGGCACCGCTGAGGAAATCCGGGACAATGCTGCCGCCGCGTCCGGTTACCGGCGTGCCGTCGCTGTTGCAGAGGGCGCCCGCAGGGACAACACACGACCCCGCCTGAGACGTGGCCCCGTTGGACACTCGTTGCGTCAAGGTCTGGTAGTATGCCAGCCCCTGCAACGATACTGAATCGTTGATCGAGATGGTGCCATTCAGGTTAATGGCGACATACTTGTTATCGACCACGTTCGGCGCGCTGAAGATCGCGCTTGAGTCCACGTTGAGTGCCTGGACGGGCGTGGCGCCGGGGTTGCCGATCGCGTTGTCAGCCGCCGTGATGTTCAGGTGCAGTTCGTCGCCATCGCCGCGCCATCCCAAATCGGTGTTCACGCGATATAAATCCGCATCGCTGGTGCGCCGAAATCCACCGTCATGGGTGATGTCGCCCGCAACATACAAGGCGAACGCGCCGAACTGCCGGCCGTACTCGGCGACACCCGAGCCGCGATCGTATTGCCCGCCATAGGCCGTGATGTCGGCCCCCTGAAAGCCGAAACCGGTCTTGGTTTGCACGTTCACTGATCCGCCCAGCGCGTTCAGGCCAAAGACCGGGTTCGACGCCTCGACATTCACGGTGTCGATGGAGACCGGCACGATCAGGTCCCAGTTCACCGTGTCGCCGAATGGGTCGTTGAACCGTGCACCATTTACATAAACGGCCAGTCCCTGGGCGGTGCCGATGATCGGCGAGGCGGAAAAGCCGCGAAACAGGATGTCTGGCTGGAACATGCTGCCGGACGTCTCGTTCACGCTGGCGCTGGGCGTCGTCTCCAGAATGGCGCCGGTCAGCGTGGGAATGCCAGTGCGTGCGATCTGCCTGCTGTCCAGCACCTGGGTGGCCTCGGGCAGCACCGCCCGGTCGATCCCTGACCCCAACAACGGCGTGGAGGCGACCACATCGACGTCCGGCACCGTAACTGCGGGGCTGGTCTGAGCTGCGGCACGGCCTGCCGACATGCTGGCGAGGCATAAAAAGGCGACGGCGTTCAGGTGACGCAAAATTCAGGCTCCGAGTTTACGGGTAGCTACAGGGCGGGGCGAAACAAGAACGGTGACTTAGACCGTCGACCGCCGTGCTAGGAT
>JAYVTX010000391.1:0-3051 GCA_043788425.1 Rhodospirillales bacterium | reverse complement strand
CTTCGACCAGGGCGCGGAGCAATGGCTCGATCAGGCCAAGCCGGTCAAAAGTCGGCGCAATTAGAGTATCGGTGGCAATATTTGTATCGGGCATCAGGGGACGCCTCCCTGGCGCCAGGTTCGATGTGCGGAAAGCGGCGGCCGCCAATCGGTCGTGCTGCACTGCACATAACCGAAAGGCGTCAAACTCGCAAGGCCGTTGCGACGGGGAGAACGAGACCGCACACTGCCTCACGTCCGGGAGAAAACAATGCCAAATCGTCGCACCCTGCTGATTGGGTCCCTTAGCGTTTGGGCCAGCGCAGCCCGCAGCCAGGGGCGCGCGCCCAAGATCGGCGTGTTGAACGACCAGTCCGGACCTTACCGCGACAATACCGGGCAGGGCTCGGTCGTTTGTGCCCAGCAGGCCGTGGCGGAGTTCGGTATGGCCGGGATCGAGGTGCTTAGTGCCGACCATCAGAACAAGCCCGATATCGGCGCTGCCATCGCCCGGCAATGGATCGATCGCGATGGCGTGGACATGATCCTCGATGTGCCCACGTCGTCGGTGGCGCTGGCGGTGGCAGTAATCGTGCGGGAGCGAAACAAGGTTTATGTGAACTCGGGCGGTGGGACAGCGGATCTGACGGGATCTCAGTGCACGCCTAACACGGTTCATTGGACGTACGACACCTACATGCTGGCCAAGAGCACGGCCTTGCCGCTGGTGGCGCGGGGCGGGAGGAAGTGGTTTTTCATCACGGCCGACTATGTTTTCGGCCAGCAACTTGAGCGGGACGCGTCGGCCGTCGTGCGGGCGGCGGGCGGCACCGTCGTGGGGCGGGCGGCGTACCCGTTTCCGGACACTACGGATTTCAGCTCGTACCTTTTGCAGGCGCAGGCCTCCGGGGCCGACGTGATCGGGTTTGCGTCGGCGGGGAACGACACGGTGAACGGGGTCAAACAGGCACATGAGTTCGGCCTGGCGCCCAAAATGCAGATGGCGGCGTTGCTGGCGCATGTGACGGACATCGAGGCCATCGGGCCAGAGCTGGCGCAGGGACTGTTCTGCACGGGGTCGTTCTATTGGGACATGAACGAAGGGACGCGGACGCTGACATCGCGGGTGCAGGCGCGGATGCCGGGGCAGCGGCCACCAAACATGATCCAGGCGGGCTGCTATGCCGGGACGATGCATTATTTGCGAGCGGTCAAAGCACTCGGCTCGGCGGCAGACGGGGCGGCCGTGGTGGCGGAGATGAAGGCCATGCCGACGGAGGACATCGCGTTTGGGCGCGGGTCGATCCGGGCGGACGGGCGGGCGTTGTTCCCGGCGTACTTGCTACGGGCGAAGGCGCCGGCGGCAATCACGGGTAAATGGGATCTCTTGGAGCTGGTTGGGACGACCCCGGCGACGGAGGCGTGGCGGCCGCTGGGGGAGGGGGGCTGCCCGTTAGTACGGGGCTAATTCGAACCCGGCGCGGAGCCGTCATCGCAATTACACAAAACGCTGTTCCGTGATCCTCAGACAGGGTAATCCCGTTGACGCACCGGTCGCGGTGAAAATCGTCGGGAGAACGTGCCGATGCTGACCCGCCGTCATACTTTTGCAGCTGCCGCCCTCCCGCTGTTTGCAATCAAACGGGCCCATGCGGCGGAGTTCAATTTTCGCTGCGGCCACCTCCTGCCGGTTGCGCATCCGTTGCATGTGCGTGCAACCGAGGCGTGTGCCCGGATCGCCAGCGCGACGGATGGCCGGGTGAGCATAACGATGGTGCCCGATAGTAAGCTGGGTCCTGATACCGAAGCGCTGAAGCTGCTGCGGTCCGGCGAGATCGAGATGATGGCCGCCTTTGGCCTTGTCCTGTCCACTGTGGTCCCGATGGCTTCGATCCATGCGGCCGGGTTCGGCTTCAAGACCTATGGCCAGGTTTGGAGCGCGATGGACGGTGCGCTGGGGGCTCTCGTCCAGCAAGACATCCTTCAGAACGGGTATGTGCCGGTGGGGCCGATCTGGGATAACGGCTTTCGCCAAATAACCACCAGCAGCAAACCCGTTCGGCAGCCGGCGGACTTAAAGGGCCTCAAAATCCGCGTGCCGGTCAGCCCGCTCTCGATCGGTATGTTTCGGGCGTTGGGTGCCGAACCGACCGGCATCAACTTCTCCGGACTTTATCCCGCCTTGCAGGCGCGGACGGTGGATGCCCAGGAGAACTCGCTGGTTTTGATCGAGTCTGCAAAGTTGTTCGAGGTACAGTCGTTCTGCAGCCTGACGAACCACATGTGGGACGGCTACTGGTTTCTCATTAACCCTGAGCGCTGGCGCAGCCTGCCGCCAACGTTCCAGGATGTGCTTCGGGTAGAGTTTGCCCGGGCCGCCCTGCTGCAGCGGACCGACATGGCGCGACAGAGCCCGGCTTTGCGTAGCGACCTGGTCGATGTCGGCATGACGATCAACCCGGTCGATGCGACAAGCTTCCAGGCGGTGTTAAGCAAGACGGGATTTTATGCGGAATGGCGGGCGAAATTCGGTGAGAAACCGTGGCGCACGTTGGAGGAGACGGTAGGGGAGCTGGCCTGATCCTGCGACGCGGCGCAGTGGGCGACGAGTGCGCTATCTGACCCGTCTAGCGCATCCCGGTGCGGGCCGTGGGCAAGTTCTCCGTCACGGGATCTTCCGCGTTCCCGCCGCCTGCGTCCGCCCGCGCGATGCCTTTTCGATCACGCCGCTCACGCCCTCACGCCGGGTCAGCTCTGCCCACACGTCCGCCGGGTCCACGGCGGTCGCGACCCACATTACCAGCAGGTGGTAGAGCACGTCCGCACTCTCCGCGATGAGCGCCTTGGTATTGCCGGCCGCACACTCGATCAGGCACTCGACCGCTTCCTCACCGAACTTTTGGGCGACCTTTGCGGGCCCGCGGGCCAGCAGGCGGGCCGAGTGGCTATGCGCCGGGTCGGCCGAGCGCCGGTCGACAATCACGGTATACAGCCGGTCCAGCACGGCGACTGACATGTCTGCGTCCGGCTTTGCCACAGGCCGGGCCGTGCCTTTGGCGGTAGCCTTGGCTT
>JAYVTX010000390.1:0-12829 GCA_043788425.1 Rhodospirillales bacterium | reverse complement strand
GTTCCCCCGCCTAGTCTGGCGCGCCGAGACGCAGGTGCGGGGCGCACTCGGCCAGCCGGAGCCGCTGTACGAAGCCACGCGGCTTTATCTCATGCTCGGGGGTGCCGGGCCGCTGGACCGGGAGCTGATGCAGGACTGGTTCGAGCGTGACTGGGCGGCGTTGCTGCCGGGCGATGCGTTAGCCGGCACACGCGCGTCGCTGGCCCAGCACCTTGCTACGTTGCTGCAGGAGCCATTGCCGGCTGTGCCGCTCGACGGGCCGCTGGTGCAGCAGGCGCGTGGCACGATCGGCCGGGTCCCCCTCGCGCAACGCGCCTATTCGCGACTGAAGCCGCAGGTGGCCGCGCACCAGCCGCCGCCCTGGCGCCCGAGCGATGCGCTAGGACCGGCGGGGATGCGCGTGTTCATCCGGCTGTCGGGACAGGGTATGGAGGACGGTATTCCCGGCCTGTTCACCGCCGAGGGGTTCCGGCGCACCGTGCTTCCGGCGATACCCCAGGCAGCCGATGCGGCCATGGCCGAGCAATGGGTGCTGGGCGAGGCCGTCGCACCGGCGGTCCACAGCACGATCGAGACCGAGATCGTTGCGCTCTACGCCGCCGATTATGCCGCGGCCTGGAACGCCATGCTCGCCGACCTCGACCCGGCACCGGCGCGCAGCCTCACGCAGGCGGCCCAGGATTATTACATCCTGGCCTCACCGCATTCACCAATGCGAACGCTCCTGGCCGGGGCAGCGGCAGAACTGGCCCCGGCGGCCGGGCTCGCACCCGATACGCCGGGGCGCCAGCGGCTGGCCGCGATCGACGAGCAGTTCCGGCCGCTACGCGCCTTGTTCGGCACGGGCGGCGCGGTGCCGTTCGATCTGGTCATGCGGCCCCTATCCGACCTGCAGCAGCAACTCGCCAAGCAGGCCGCCGCCGCCACAAAGCCGCCCACGCCCGCCGACGACCCGGCCATCGCGCTCCGGACGGAGGCCAGACGCCAGCCACAACCGCTCTCCCGCTGGCTGCTCGCCATCGCAACCGGCGGGGCAGCGCTGCGCGATGGTGGCCCGGGCGGGGCGATGGTGCTTGCCTGGAATGCGGTGGGCGGCGGCGGCGTGCTGTGCCCAGCCGTGATCACGGCGAAATACCCGTTCGTCGCCAATGCCGCAGCGGACGCCACGCTCGATGAATTTACCCGGCTGCTGGGGCCTGGCGGGGCAATCGACGCTTTCGTCAACACGCAGCTCAAGCCCTACCTCGACACCACCACCCGCCCTTGGAAGCTGCAGGCCGTGGAGGGGCAGCCAGCCCCCGTCACCGCGGCCGACCTTGCCCAGTTTCAGCGTGCCGCTGCCATTCGCGACCTGTTCTTCCCAGGCGGCAGCGCGCGTCTGCAGGTTCGGTTTGATGTGATACCGGGTACGCTGGATGCGGGGATCGCCAGCGCACGGCTCGAACTCGGCGGCGTGACGATCATGGCCACCCGCGATGTGGCGGCGCGCCCGGCGTCGCTCAATTGGCCCGGTACGTCCAGCCAGCTAGGCACCGCCCACCTGGCGATTGCATCGACGCCGCCGCTGCAAATCGACACGTCCGGGCCCTGGGCCACCTTTCGCCTATTGTCGCGCGCGCGGGTCAGTCCCAGCGGCGACAGGGGCGCGCTGCTGTTTGGCGAGGCTGGGCAGCAGGCCCGCTTCACGCTACGGGCCACCCCTAACCCGTTCAACACGCCCGTGCTCACCGACTTTCGCTGTCCGGCAGTGCAATAGCGGGATCGAGGTGGACAGGCCGGTCGTTCCGGAGCAGGTTTATTCTCGTAACATGACAAGTCTACCCCCCCTGATGGACGGCACGCCAGCCGGCCCCAATTTGGAACTGGACCCCGCGTTCGGCGAATTGGAACGCGCCGCACAGGGTAAGCCCGAGAGCCAGTACGGCGAAACCGTCGAGCCCGCGGTGCCGCCCGTCTGGAAAGATGTCGCTGCCCTGGCTGAGTCGCTGTTGGAGCGCACACGCGACCTGCGGGTCATGGCGCTTCTGGCCGCGGCACGGCTGCATCTGCACGGCATCTCGGCCTATGTCGCGACGATCGGCCAGATCCGCCAACAGATCGAGGCGGCGTGGGATGACGTGCACCCCCGCCTGGATCCCGAGGATGACAACGACCCATTGCAGCGTGCCAACGCTTTATTGGTGCTGAAGGACCCGGTGCGCGTCATGCGTCCGTTGCGCGATGCGCCGCTGGCCAGCACGCCGCGCACTGGGCCAGTGTCGTGGCGGGACATCGCCATCCTATCCGGTGCGCAAGAGCCTGAACCCGGCCGCGAGAAGATTGCCGAGGCCGCCATACGTGCGGCCTTCGCCGGGTCCGACTTTGCCCGGCAGGCTGCCCTTCGCGAAGCGGTGAAGGATGGGATCGCGGACCTGGCCGCCATCTCCGCGGCGTTCGATGCCCATGCAGCGCCGGGCAGCGGCCCCGATTTCGACGACCTTTCAAAGCTATTGCGCGACATTCACAAAGATCTGGTGCGGTTCGAAATCATTCCCGCCGAGGCCCCGCCCGATGAGCCCGCGACCGGGCAGCAGGCGGACGCTGCCCCCGGCGCGCCGCGTAGCCGGGCCGGCTCCATCCAGTCCGTAGCGGCGCTATCCAGCCGCGACGACGCGCTTCACGCGCTGGAGCTGGCCGCAGCCTATTTTCGGGCCAACGAGCCGTCTAGCCCGCTGCCCCTGCTGATCGATCGCGCCAAACGCCTTGCGCCGCTGCCATTCCTGGACATTCTGCGCGACTTGGCCCCGGACGGACTGTTGCAGGCACAGAGCGTGGTTGGCGGCGGATGATCCATTGCCGTTTCTGTTGCAGAACAGATTGGCTTCGCATAGAGTAGCGATGGTTCTTTCGTCTCGATAGTGGTTTCGATCCGTTAGGGAGCGCGTGCATGGCCAAAGCCAGCAGTCAAAAATTCATCGCCCGCAATCGAGCACCCCGCGTGCAGATTGAATACGATGTCGAGACCTATGGTTCCGAGAAGAAGGTACAACTTCCCTTCGTCGTGGGCGTCATGTCGGACCTGTCGGGCAAACCCGCCGAGCCGCTGCCGGCAGTTGCGGACCGCAAGATGCTTGAGATCGATGTCGACAATTTCGACGATCGCATGAAGTCGTTGAAACCCCGTGTCGCTTTCATGGTGCCGAACACGCTGACGGGTGAGGGCAACCTGGCCATCGATATTACCTTTGAAAGTATTGACGACTTTTCGCCCGGGGCAGTGGCTAAGAAGGTCGATAGCCTCGCCAAGCTGCTCGATGCCCGCACGCAACTTACCAATCTACTGACCTACATGGATGGCAAGACGGGTGCCGAGGCGCTCATCACCAAGGCGCTCAACGACCCGGCGCTCCTGCAAAGCCTGGCCGCCAAACCTGCCCCCGTAGCACCCAGCACCGATACGCCGGAGGATTGACGCATGTCGGAAACCCAAACATCCGCCACACATGGCATTGGCCAGGTCACATCGGCAGAAAACGAGTTCGCCTCGCTGCTAAGCCGTGAGTTCAAGCCGAAAAGCGCTCGCGCGCGGGAGGCCGTGGAGGCCGCCGTGCACACGCTGGCGCAACAGGCGCTCGCCAACACGTCGCTGGTCTCCGATGACAGCCTTCGCTCGATCGAGGCAATGATCGCAGCAATCGACCGTACGCTGACCGCACAGGTCAACGTCATTATCCATACCGAGGAGTTCCAGGCGCTAGAAGGCGCGTGGCGCGGCCTGCATCACCTGGTCAATAATACCGAAACCGACGAGACGCTGAAAATCAAGGTGATGAACATTTCCAAGAAGGAGATGGGCCGCACGCTGAAGAAGTTCCGCGGCACCGCCTGGGACCAAAGCCCGATCTTCAAGCGCATCTATGATGAGGAATACGGCCAGTTTGGTGGCGCGCCATACGGTCTGTTGGTTGGCGACTATCACTTCGACCACTCGCCCCAGGACACGCAACTACTGGGTGACCTGGCACAAATCGCCGCCTCCGCCCACGCCCCGTTCCTTGCTGCCGCCGCGCCCACGGTGATGCAAATGGAAAGCTGGGAGGAGCTCTCGAACCCGCGCGACCTCACCAAAATCTTTCAGACCCCGGAATATGCCGCCTGGCGCTCACTGCGTGAAAGCGAAGACGCCCGGTATCTCGGCCTCTGCATGCCGCGCTTCCTGGGCCGCCTGCCCTATGGCGCGAAAACCGTGCCGATCGACGAGTTCGCGTTCGAAGAAGATGTTGAGAAGAACGGCACCGAGAAGTTTACCTGGTGCAACTCCGCCTACGCCATGGCCACCAACATCACCCGCGCGTTCAAGCTGTACGGCTGGTGTTCCAACATCCGCGGCGTCGAGAGCGGCGGCGCGGTCGAGGGGTTGCCGGCCTACACCTTCCCGGACGCCGATGGCGGCGTCGCCATGAAGTGCCCGACCGAGATCGCGATCCCCGACCGGCGTGAGGCGGAGCTTGCGAAGAACGGCTTCATGCCGTTGATATTCAAAAAGAACTCGGACTTTGCCGCCTTCATCGGCGCGCAATCACTGCAAAAACCGCAGGAATATGACGACCCGGCCGCAACCTCGAACGCGAACCTTGCGGCGCGGCTACCATACCTGTTCGCCACCTGCCGGTTCGCCCATTATTTGAAGTGCATGGTCCGTGACAAGATCGGCTCGTCACGGACGAAGCCGCAGTTGCAGGCGTGGCTGCACACCTGGCTGCTGCAATACGTCGACGGCTCACCCGATAGCAGTTCGGACGACTACAAGGCCTCGCACCCGCTAGCCGACGCGGCGGTCGAACTGGAAGAGAACGAGGCCAACCCCGGCTATTACAGCGCCAAGTTCTTCCTCCGTCCGCACTACCAGCTTGAAGGCCTGACCGTGTCACTTCGCCTGGTTTCAAAAATGCCCAAGTAACGAACTAAATCTTAATGGAGTTCGATCATGGCTATCGACGCATATATGTACTTCAAAGACTACGCTGGAACTTATTTGCCATCCGAGTCTCAGGTGGCGGCGGGCAAGGGTCCCGACCCGATGTTTGAGAAGTTCAAATTCAAGGACGCGCTCGGTGCCAAAGGCATCTTCGAAATTGAAGATTTCAGCTTCGACGTTGAACAGACGCTGAATATTGGCAGTCAAAGTTCGGGGGTCGGGTCGGGTAAGATTACTTTCAACCCATTTTCCATCACCCGGAAAATCGATCGCTCCTCGCCACTACTGTTCCAAATGGCCTGCTCCGGTACGGCCTTCGAATCCGTCGCTCTCGGTGCCCGCAAGGCTTCAGGCGGCGACCAGTCGGGCACGATCTACCTCGTGTTCCTGTTCAAGCTTGTCGCGGTAAAAACCATCGGTTGGTCCTATGACGACGAGTCACCGAAGGAGACCACGACGTTTGAATATGGTGGCTTACAGGTGCACTACACGATTCAGAATCCCGACGGCTCGCCGGGTAAGACCATCCCGGGTGGCTGGAATCGGGTTAAAAACATCAAGGACGACAACCCAGACTCGCCTCCCATCAAGTAACCGACGTGGACGCCCGGGCATCGCTGCAAACGGGGGATGTCCGGCGTACGCTGGAACTGTTGAAGGACGAAGTGCGCCACGCACCCCGCGATGCGCGGCTCCGCACATTTCTATTCCAGCTATTTTGCATCACGGGCGAATGGGACCGCGCCCTCAACCAGCTTTCCCTCGCAGGGGACCTCGACCCGGCGTGCGGACCCATGGTCCAAACCTACCAAATCGCCATTCGCTGCGAGGTGCTGCGCGATAAGGTGTTTCGCGGTGAGCGTAGTCCCATCGTTCTGGGCGAGCCCGGTCCCTGGTTTCCCTTGCTGATCGAAGCCACCCGTCTCCTCGCCGCCGGGGAGCCCAGTCGCGCCGCCCAACTCCGCGACCAGGCGCTAGACCAGGCCCCACCCCGTGCCGCGACGCTCGATGGCACACCAGTGGAATGGGTGGCCGACGCCGACCCGCGCCTGGGCCCAGCCATCGAGGCCATTATCGACGGCCGGTATGTCTGGATCCCCTACGACCGCATCGCCTCCATCACGCAAGACCCGCCGCAGGACCTGCGCGACCAGGTCTGGATGCCTGCACGTTTTACGTGGACCAATGACGGCACTGCAACCGGCCTGGTCCCCACCCGCTACCCCGGCACCACAGCCAATGCGGATGGTGCCCTGCTGCTTGCCCGCCGTACCGACTGGGTCGAGCAGGGTGATTGGTCGCTCCCCATCGGCCAGCGCATGCTCATCACCGACACAAGCGAGACGGCGTTGATGGACCTCCGCCGCCTCCAATTCGGTCCCGGGTAACACGATGGCTGGCATCCAGGGCCGGGAGCGGCTGCAACCCTCATTGCTCGACCGGCTCATCGACCGCGAGCCTAACCGCGCCAAGGATGGTCCAGAGGCGCAGGTGTTCACCCCCGCCCAACTCCGGCAGGCCGTGTTGCGGGACCTTGCGGCGCTGCTGAACACGTCGAACCTCGGTACGATCCAGGACCTTTCGGCCACGCCCCTGGTTGCGAAATCCACCCTGAATTACGGCGTCCCCGGCTTTGCTGGCCTGTTTGAAAGCTCGGCCCGGTCGAACGCGCTCGAACGCAAACTCGCCGACGCCATTCGCGCGTTCGAGCCGCGGATCCGTCCCGAAACGCTCCGCGTGCGCTCCCGCGGCACACGCGATGACGACGCCGTGCCGGCCCTGGTGTTCGAGATCGAGGGCGAGCTTTGGGCGCAACCGGTCCCGCAACAGCTGTTTCTGGAAACCACCATCGAGGTCGAAACGCGCCTAGCTGTCGTGGTCGAAACCCGGCCCGGCGGCCCGCGGTGAAGGTACCCACCTGATGGATCCAAGTCTGCTGCGCCATTACGAGTCGGAATTGACCTATTTGCGCGACATAGGTGCCGAGTTCGCGCACGAGTTTCCAAAGGTCGCCGGCCGCCTCGACCTCGCCAATACCGAGGTCGCCGACCCGTTCGTGGAGCGCATGCTGGAGGGCTTTGCGTTCCTGACCGCCCGCATCCAGCTAAAGATGGAGGCGGAGTTCCCAACCTTTACGCAGTCGCTGCTGCACATGGCGTACCCGCATTACGCCGCCCCCACACCCGCCATGGCCATCGTGACCGTCACCCCGTCCGAAAGCATCCGCACTACCCCGGCCGGCGTGATGCTGCCGGCCGGCACCGAGTTACGTAGCCTGCTGGGCACCGAGGACCAGACCAACTGCGTGTTCCGCACTGGCCACCCGCTTCGCCTGCTTCCGATCGAACTGGTCGAGGCCGAATACTTTGGCACCCCCTCCGCCGTCGCCGTCCTCGGCCTCGATAGTGACGGGGCGAAGGCCGCGATCCGCCTGCGCCTGCGCAGCATGGGCGGCATCCCGATCGCCAAGATCGCGCTGGAACGGCTGAGCCTGTACCTTGGTGGGCCCGAGACGGCGCGCATGCGGCTTTACGAACAACTCGCCGCCCACGTGACCGCCATTGTCCTGCGGCCGCCCGACCGGCACGCCGGCTGGCAGGAGCGGTTGCCCCCGACAGCGCTGCAACCCGCCGGGTTCGAGCCGGGCGAGGCGCTGTTGCCGGTACTGCCCGAGACATTCGACGGCTACCGCCTGCTGCAGGAGTTCTACGCCCTGCCGGAGCGGTTCCTGTTCTTTACCCTCAGCGGGTTGGACCGCGCCGCGATCCGTTGCGCCGGGCCGGAGCTCGAAATCGTCATTCTGCTAGATCGTGGTGACACCGGGCTGCAGGCGCTGGACGCCGGGCATCTGGTGCTGAACTGCACGCCGGCGATCAACCTGTTCCCAAAACGCAGCGACCGCGTGAACCTTGATCCGGCGCGTGACGAGCACCTGGTCATCCCCGACCGGATGCGCCCGCTCGACTACGAAGTGTTTGCCATTACCGGCATGGAGGGCTTCCCGTCCGATGGCGGGCCGACGCAGCCATTCCTGCCGTTTTACGCCGCCAACGACCTCAGCCGGAACCCTGGCCACCGCAGCTACTACATGCAGCGCCGCCAACCCCGACAGCTTTCGTCCCGTGCCCGGCAGCGCGGGCCGCGTTCCAGCTACCTCGGCCACGATCTGCTGGTCTCACTCGTCGACGCCGATCATGCGCCGGTGGCCGATACGCTGCGCCAACTCGGACTCGACTTATTATGCACAAATCGCGACCTGCCAATGTCTATGCCGGTGGGTAAGCAGCACACAGACCTTACGGTGGTGGTAAATGCGCCCGTGGAAAGCATTCGCTGCCGGGTCGGCCCCACGGCGCCCCGCCCCTGCCGCGGCGATGGTGACCTGGCCTGGCGGTTCATCTCGCACCTCGGCCTGAACTATCTCAGCTTGGTCGATTCTAGCACCCACCAGGGTGCCGCCGCCCTGCGCGCGCTGCTGTCGCTGTACGTGCCGCCCAATGATACCCGCGCCACCCGGCAGCTGGAGGGCCTGCTCTCCGTCGCCTCCACCCCCATTGTGCGCCGCATCCCCGGTGCCGGGCCGATCTGCGTGGGACGCGGATTGCAGGTGACGGTGACGATCGACGATGCGCAAATCGGCGGCGGGGGCGGCATCCTGCTCGCCGCGGTGCTTGACCGGTTTTTCGCCAAATATGTGTCCATCAATGCGTTCACGGAAACGGTGATGGCGAGCCCGGATCGCGGCCAGGTGATGCGCTGGCCGCTGCGGCTGGGCCGGCGGCCTGTGCTGTGAACAAGTTGCCGGACGCCATCCGCACTGCACCGCACCGGTTCGGCTTCCACACCGTACTCCGCCTGCTGGAGGCGCTGCACCCTGGCCGCCCGCGGCTGGGTCAGAGCGTCCGCCCCGCGCAGGACCCGATACGCCTCGGCCAGGAACCCGGCGTCACCCACGCGCCCAGCACCCTCGCCGCGCTTGAACCCGGGAAAGACGGCCGCCCCGACCGGTTGATCGTGCATATGTTCGGCCTGTTCGGCCCCGACGGCCCGCTGCCGCTGCACATCACGGAAATGGCCCGCGAGCGTCAGCGCAACCAGTCCGACCCGACGTTGCGGCGCTTCATCGACCTATTCCATCACCGCACGCTGTCGTTATTCCATCGCGCCTGGGCCCAGGTACGCCCAACCGTCAGTTTCGACCGGCCGGAGCAGGACCGGTTCGGCCACTACGCCGGCGCGCTGATCGGCCTGTCTACGCCCGGGCTGCGCGGTCGCGACGCGATGCCGGACCTGACGAAGCTGCACTTCGCCGGGCTGCTGGCAGGACAGACGCGGCATGCGGCGGGGTTGGGCGCCATTCTGTCTGCATTCTTCATCGTACCCGTTCGGGTTGAAAGCTTCGTCGGTACCTGGCTTACGCTCGATCCGGCGGATCACACGCGCCTGGGCGGCGGCGGGCGCACGGCGGCGCTAGGCAGCACAGCCCTGCTGGGTGCCCGAAGCTGGAGCCGGCAGGACAAGTTTCGCCTGGTATTCGGGCCATTGAGCCTGCCCGAATACGAACGCCTGTTGCCGCGCGGCGGCAGCTTCCACCGGTTGGTGCCCATCGTCCGTAACTGGGCTGGTGACGCGCTCGCCTGGGACGTGAACATGGTGCTGCGGCGGAACGAGGTGCCGGCGATCCGGCTGGGCCAGCAGGGCCGGCTGGGCTGGACCACCTGGCTGATGCCACGCCCGGCCCCACACGACGCCGCCGACCTGTTTTTAGAAGCCGGATCGGACAGCCACGCCCAAGCGATCGAGGGGAGACCGTCATGACCGAGATCAGCCGCACCGCGTTGTTCGGTAAGTTAAACCCGCTTGCCTATCGCGCGATCGAAGGGGCGACGGTGTTCTGCAAGCTACGCGGTAACCCCTATGTCGAGCTGGCGCACTGGCTGCACCAAATTCTGCAAGGCGCAGACAGCGACCTGCATCGGCTGGTGAAGCATTTCGGCCTCGATCCTTCGCGACTGGCTGCCGACCTCGTGGCCGCGCTTGACCAGCTACCGCGCGGGGCGACCACGATCCAGGATTTCAGCCCGGCGATTGAGGAGGCGGTGGAGCGTGGCTGGGTGTTCGCCTCGTTGATGTTCGGCGCAAACCAGGTGCGGACCGCCCACCTGGTGCTGGGCATGGTGCGCACCACGGCGCTTCGGAACGCGCTGTACGCCACGTCCCGGGAATGGGAACGCATGCGGCCAGACGACTTGGCGGACGCCATCCCATCGGTCCTGAAGGACTCGCCCGAAGCGCACATGGCGGCGACAGACGGTGCCGCCGCACCCGGTGAGGCCAGCGGTGCCATGGCCCCAGCCGTGATGGGCAAGCAGGAGGCGCTGGAGCGGTTTTCCGTCGACCTGACCGCCCGCGCCCGGGACGGCCACATCGACCCGGTGACTGGCCGGGACGCCGAAATCCGCCAGTTGATCGACGTGCTGATGCGGCGGCGTCAGAACAACCCGATCCTGACTGGTGAGGCCGGGGTGGGCAAAACCGCCGTCGTCGAGGGGTTTGCCCTGCGGATCGCGGCCGGGGACGTGCCGCCGCCGCTGGTGGGCGTGTCGCTGCGGACGTTGGACGTGGGCCTGCTACAGGCTGGTGCCAGCATGAAGGGTGAGTTCGAGAACCGGTTGCGCCAGGTGATCGAGGAAGTGCAGTCCTCGCCCACACCGATAATTCTATTTATCGACGAGGCCCACACGCTGATTGGGGCCGGGGGGGCGGCAGGAACCGGCGATGCCGCGAACCTGCTGAAACCCGCACTCGCCCGCGGCACCCTGCGCACGATCGCCGCCACGACGTTCGCCGAATACAAGAAGTACTTCGAGAAAGACCCGGCCCTCACCCGGCGTTTTCAGGTTGTTCAGATCGACGAGCCGGATGAGGACACTGCGATCGGCATGATGCGCGGCATCGCCGGGGCATTGGAGAAGCATCACAAGGTGCTGGTGCTGGATGAAGCGATCGAGGCCTCCGTTCGGCTGTCGCACCGCTACATCCCGGCCCGGCAACTGCCGGACAAGTCGGTCAGCCTGCTGGACACGGCCGCCGCCCGCGTCGCCATCAGCCAGCACGCCGTCCCTGCCGCGGTCGAGGATGCGCGGCGGCGCATTGGCCTGCTGGAAACCGAGCGTGACATCATCGGGCGCGAGCAGGCCGTTGGCATCGACGTGGGTGAGCGCGGCACGAAGACGGCGACAAGCCTGGCGGAGACACAGGCGGCACTAGCGACCCTCGAAACGCGATGGGCAGCCGAGCGCGGCCTGGTCGAACGCCTATTGGCGCTGCGGGCCAAATTGCGCGAGGCCCCACCCGACCGCGATGCGCTGCTGGCCGAGCTTACAACCGTGCAGGGCGACCTGGCGGCGCATCAGGGTGAGACGCCGCTGATGTTCCCCAGCGTGGACCGGCAGGCCATCGCCGCCGTCGTCGGCGACTGGACCGGTATCCCAGTGGGCCGGATGGTGCGTAACGAGGCCGAGGCGGTGCTGAACCTGGCCGCGACACTGGGCCGCCGGGTCGTGGGCCAGGATCACGGGCTGCACATGATCGCGCGCCGCGTTCAAACGTCGCGCGCGGGGTTGGATAACCCGGTCAAACCGGTGGGCGTATTCATGCTGTGCGGCCCCTCCGGCGTCGGCAAGACCGAGACCGCGCTGGCCGTCGCCGAGGCGTTGTATGGCGGCGAGCAGAACCTGATCACGATCAATATGAGCGAGTTTCAGGAGGCCCATACCGTCAGCACGCTGAAAGGCGCGCCGCCGGGCTATGTCGGCTATGGCGAGGGCGGCGTGCTGACGGAAGCGGTGCGGCGCAAACCATACTCAGTGGTGTTGCTGGACGAGTTCGAGAAGGCGCATCCGGATGTGCATGAGATCTTCTTCCAGGTGTTCGACAAGGGCGTCATGGAGGATGGCGAGGGCCGGTCGATCGACTTCCGCAATACGCTCATCCTGCTGACATCCAACGTCGGTACCGACCTGATTATGGGATTGTGCCGCGACCCCGATCTGATGCCCGCGACCGGGGAGATCGCCACGGCACTGCGGGAGCCGCTGCAAAAGGTGTTTCCCCCTGCCCTGCTCGGCCGGTTAATCGTGATCCCGTATCTGCCGCTGTCCGATGACGTGCTGCGCGGCATTATTCGCCTCCAGCTCGACCGGATCGCCCGGCGCGTTGTTGCCACGCGCGCCCTGCCATTCACCTATGATGACGGCGTGGTGGACATGATCGCCCGCCGCTGCACCGAGCCGGAGAGTGGCGGCCGTATGATCGACGCTATTCTCACGAACACGATGCTCCCGGACATCAGCGGGGCCCTCCTGACCCGGCTGCTTGCCGGCACTCCCGCCACCCGCGTGCATGTCGGCACCGATGCGGCGGGGTTCACCTATGATTTCGGCGCGGACTGTCCGGCGTTATGAGCCAATGATCCCGGACAGGGCGGACAGGGTTCCCGTCAGCGTCTTGCCGATCGCGAGCGGCACGAAAGGATTGCTGTCGAGATCGCTAATCACCTGGCTCGATTGCACGAATTTGGTGTAGCGGGCGACGGCGTGGCGTGCTTCGTCCAGTAGCCGCGCGCGCTCGGCCCCGCTGGCCTGGCTCGCGTGGTCGAGCGTACCGGCCAGGGTATCGTCTAATTCATCCAAAAGCGGTGTGACAGCGGACTGAAATTGGTCATCGAAGCCGTCAAGGTCTTCGCCGTCCCCGGCACTCCGGATGGCCTTGGTCAGCCGCTGCATTTCGCTATCCACCTTGGCGCGGGTCGCGGTCCAGGCCACGCGAGACCGCTGTAGTTTTTGTGCAAACACCGGGTCGGGTGCGGGG
>JAYVTX010000389.1:0-7007 GCA_043788425.1 Rhodospirillales bacterium | reverse complement strand
CCACCCGTAATTCATCCGCGCCGCCATGCACGCGCAGCCCGGCCACCACGCCCTGCCGGTCGGCGACGGTGCGGTCTTGGCTCATTTTCTTCCGGGCCTCCATCCGGGTGGAGGTTAGGCGAAAGGCGCGGATGCCGCGGAACATTATGGCGCGGTACTTTTCCGGTAGGGCGGCGACCTGGAAGCCGGCCGGGTCGTGGGTGGACATGGCCTGTAGCCGGTCCGTCACGTCGGCATCGTCTGGCATTGGCGACAGCACGCCATGGACGTGTACGGCGGTGTAGTCCCAGGTTGGGACAGACGGTTGGGCCGCCTACCGGCTGGGCGACACATAGGCGTGCGGCCCGGCGAATACGGCCAGCGCGGTACCGCCGTCGAAATAGGCACATTGCCGGTTCGCCGCGGCCAGATGGCCACATGATTCGAAACCGTCCGCGGTATCGTGCACCGTGAACGGGATGTGCGACCCGTCCAGCCCATCGGCGCTGGTCAGCAGCAGGCCGAACGAATGCGCCTCGATCAACGTGCGGATCCGGGCGGGGTCGGTCTCGGTAAAAGCAGGGCGCAGGTGCATCGTTGTAGCATTGCCGTTGTGTGCTGCTCGCGGCAAGGTGCGCGCGGTTGGAGGCCGCCATGCGCCGTTTCGAATGGGTCAATGTCTTTACCAACCTGCCGTTCGGCGGCAATCCGCTGCCGGTGGTGCTCGATGCGGAAGGGCTGGATACCATTGCGATGCAGGCCATCGCGCGTGAGTTCGGTACAGTCGAGACGACGTTCGTCCTGCCGCCCTTGAACCCCGCCCACACGGCGCACGTGCGTATTTTCACGCCGAACCGAGAGCTGCCATTCGCCGGGCACCCGAACGTTGGGACGGCCTACGTGCTCGCGCGGCAGGGCCACGTTTTCGGGCGTCCGGTGCCGGATGTGCTGCTGTTTGAGGAGCAGGCAGGCCTCATACCCGTGGAACTCCTGCGTGAGGGCGGACAGGTAACAGGCGCTGCCTTCACCGCGCCAGCACCGTTCACGCAGTGGGTTGGGCTGGACCTGGCGCTGGTGGCGGCAGGCCTTGGCCTGGACCCGGCGGCGATCGACACGGCCGGGCATGGGCCAGTGGTGGGGTCGGTCGGGCTGCCCTTTGTGCTTGTGGCACTCCGTGACCGGGCGACGTTGGCGGCGGTGGTACCGGATGCAGCGGCTCTGACCCGGCTATTTGCTATGGCGAATGCGACGGGCGTACTGGCTTATGCCCCGTCCGGTCCGGATGACGGCCCGTGTGCCTGGTCGTCCCGCATGTTCTGCTTTCAGCCCACGCTGATCGAGGACCCGGCCACTGGCAGCGCCAATGCCGCCCTAGTGGCGCTACGCGCGGCGCTGGCCGGCACACCGCAAGCCTATGCCATAACGCAGGGCGTCGATATGGGCCGGCCGAGTGTTCTACACGCCTGGACCGACGGGAACGGTGCCCATATCGGCGGTTCGTGCGTGCCGATGCTGGATGGCCACATCACAGCAATGTGACCGCGCCCGTCCGGAACGTACCCAAGCCGGACCGCGATCAGGGTTCATGTCTGTCACTCAACTGCAACCCCCCCTGGCCGGCCTTGCACCGGTCGTCTTCCAAAGTTTTTTGATGGGTGGGTTCGAGGGCGCGACGCACCGGCGCCCATGTGGCACCCAAATCGATAGCATCGCCGCCACCCGGCACGACATCCTAGCTGCGACAGATTACCGGCTGCTTCGCAATGCCGGCATCTGGACCGTGCGGGACGCGCTCCGCTGGCATTTGATCGATCGGGACGGTGCGTATGACTGGTCCAGCTTTCGCCCGATGCTGCATGCGGCGCGCGATACCGGGGTACAGGTTATATGGGACCTATGCCATTACGGCGTGCCCCCGGACCTCGATATTTGGTCGCCCGCGTTTGTTCCGCGATTCGCCGCCTTTGCCGCCGCCGCCGCCGTCCTAATCCGGGACGAGGGCGGGTCGATCGCCCCGCTATATTGCCCCGTGAACGAAATCTCGTTCTGGGCGTGGGCCGGAGCGCAGGTCGGGTGCCTGTATCCGTGCATGACCGATGCGGGTGGCGCGCTTAAAACGCAACTCGTCCGCGCAGCCCTTGCGGCCACGCACGCCATCCGCGCTGCCGACCCCCGCGCCCGGTTCATCATGGCCGAGCCGCTGATCCATATCGGCGTGCACGACACGGATCCCTACAGCGTCCACGAACACGCGCACTGGCACAACGACTCGCAGTTTGAGGCAACCGACATGGTCGCCGGCCGGCTGGCGCCCGAGTTGGGCGGGGCGGAGGAGATGTTGGATCTGATCGGTCTCAATTTTTATCCGGAGAACCAGCAGCTGCATACCGGCGGCACGATCCCGTTCGGCTACCATCTGTATCGCCCGTTGCGTGACCTGCTGGCCGGCGTCTATGCGCGATACGGCCGCTCCTTGTTCATTGCCGAGACCGGGGCGGAAGGAGCGAACGCAACGGCCTGGCTAGCCTATGTCGGCGCTGAGATCCGGGCCGCCCGGGTCGCCGGCGTGCCGGTTATCGGCTTGTGCCTGTATCCCGTGCTGGACTACCCCGGCTGGGATGACGGCCGGCACTGCCCCTGCGGCCTGCTGGCGTCCGACCCGGCCTATCAAGCACGAACCGTGCGTGCCGACGTATTGGCGCAAGTGCAGCATGAGGCAGCATTGCTGCCCTGACACATCTTTGCCTGATTCGGGTTGTTTAACGATTCCGCATTCGACGGAGGCTCCTATGCGAATCGCCCAAATCGCTCCTCTTCATGAGGCCGTGCCGCCAAAGCTGTATGGCGGGACCGAACGTGTGGTGTCGTTTCTGACGGAGGAGTTGGTGGCGCAGGGCCACGACGTCACGCTGTTTGCAAGTGGCGATAGTGTGACGTCGGCCAAGCTGGAGCCAATCTGGCCACGCGCGCTGCGTCTGGACCCGGCCATCCGCGATCCGATCGCGCCGCATATGCTGCTTATGGAGGCTGCGCGACGCCGGGCTGCTGATTTCGACGTGCTGCATTTCCATATGGATTATTGGCCGTTCAGCCTGTTTGGGCGGCAGCGGACGCCGTTTGTGACCACCATGCACGGGCGCCTAGATTTGGCGGAGCTGCAGCCCGTGTTTGACACGTTCCCAAACGCGCCGCTGGTGTCCATCAGCGACAACCAACGCCTGCCGCTGCCACAGGCGCGGTATGTCGCGACGGTGCATCACGGCCTGCCGGCCAACCTGCTGACGCCCCAGCCGGTAAAGCAAGAATACTTGGCGTTTCTGGGCCGGATTGCGCCGGAAAAGGGACCGGATCGCGCCATCCGCATCGCGCGCGCGGCCGGCATTCCGCTGAAGATCGCCGCCAAGGTGGACAAGGTAGATGAGGTCTATTTCGACACCGTCATCCGTCCGTTGCTGGCCGGCGGTGGGGTCGAGATGATCGGTGAAATCAATGACGCGCAAAAACCAGCCTTCCTGTCGGGTGCTATCGGCCTGTTGATGCCGATCGACTGGCCGGAGCCGTTTGGGTTGGTCATGATCGAAGCCATGGCCTGCGGCACGCCGGTGATCGCGTTCAACCACGGCTCTGTGCCGGAGATTGTGGAGCAGGGGGTGAGCGGCTTTATCGTCAATGATGAGGCGGGGGCCGTAGCGGCGGTGCGGCGGCTGGATGAGCTGTCGCGGGCGGTGGTGCGAAGCCGGTTTGATGCGCGGTTTACGGCCACGCGGATGGCGGAAGATTACCTATCGATATACCGGAGTCTGGCGGGTGAGGACCGGTCGGTGCTGCGGGCTATCCGGTAGAGCCACCGCTACAATTGTAGCTCCGTCTGCCGGTCTTGCACGTCCGGTTCGCTTGTCTCAGAGCGCACGGCATTGCCTTGCCATAAATGAACCGTGCTCAGCGTTCAATATCCGTAGTCAACTTGTCCGACAGGGTGATGGCAAATTGGCCGGACGGGTCTGTCATTATGTCAAGCATCATATTAGCAAGCTGCCCATTGGTAATATCCGTATCTTTGGCGCTTTCGACAACATGTTCAGCGATCGGCGTCACCATTTTATTGGCCCCGAATTTTATCAATTCCTCAGCCGTCGCCACGAAATATTCGTGAATCTCCTTCTCGGAAACCTTTCCTCCCAGCGTTTTGGCGGCCGCTTTGAGGCCCCACTTTTTAGCGACCGCTTCCGTCACCTTGGGCGCGAGCTTCTTGACGAACCGGTCCGCAAGCTTTTGGGCGGCCTTGTTAATCTGGCCGCCTTCCTTGCCGACAAACAGGTCAAAGGCCATGTCAACGCTGAATTCAGCCCAGTTCACCTTCTCGCCAAAAGCCAGCTTCGAACCGGTGACGCTGACATTCTTCGCAACCGAAAGGATTTGTCCCGTTCCGGGCGCGACGACATTCAGCCCCATGGTTGCGATATCCCCAGCTTTGGAAACGACGGTTAGGCCAGTAACCGCGCGACCCGCTCCTTTTCCAGTGTCGCCAGCATATTTCTGCCAAAGGTCTTGGGCCTTTTCATTGAGGGCCTTCATTGTCGCGAGGTGTTTTTGGGCAGCGTCATGGGCCAGGGTTCCCACGGCCGCCATGCCTGCGCCATGCTCCATCATCATGTCATAGCCGATCTTAGACAACTCCTCGCCAGGGTCGTCCGCACCGCCCAGTTTATCGGAGATCCAGGACACTGCACGATTGACCCGGCCGCCACCGGCGAGCTCGTCATAGGCCGCCCGAACACTCTCGAACTCTTTCGTTTCCGACTGCATTTGCTCGATGATCTTACCGGCCTCCGCTTGAGACTTGGCGACGCCCGCATCGACAGCCGAAGGCGTACTGGTCAAGGGAGCTGGGCCTGGCGCCGCGGCCGGCCCCGGCGGTGGACTGGCCTGACCCGAAACAGCCGGCTGGACCGGTTTGGCGGCTCCCATTTTCTGCAACTTGTACTGGTCGAGACTGATGGCGATGATCTTCTTTTGTTTAACATCAACAATATGACCATGCGTCGCGCATAATAGATGCTCCGCGGGACCTGGGACTTTTCCCTTGACTGGCTTGCAATCAGGAAGCATCGCGCTGCCGGGCAGGGACTGAACGACCGTCTTGAGCGCGCCCGCTACTGCGACGACGTCGATGCCCAGGAAGCTGGACGTCCAGGACTCTTGTTCTTTGGTGGGCATTCGTTCCAATCCCCGCGCGTAACAAAAATAAGCGCGCCGGGAATCACCCTGTCAAAGAAAATCATGGGACGGGAAATCATATCTTCGCTCGCAATTCTTATGAGCGCCTGACGAGACCGGATCAGCGCTCGGTGCCCCAACCGGTTACCCGTGATCGAAAGCCGTCGACTTAACTAGCGCGAACACCCCCCGTCCCTCGGTTAACCTGAGCCGGTCCACGGCTTCGCGCGCCAGCCGGGCCAGCACTGTTGTTGGGCCGATTACCAGTGCCACAAATGCCTCGTGCGGACCCGCCGCGGTCACCGCCCCGATTGTCGCAGCCAGCACGTTATGCGTACTCAGCCCCACCGGCAGCACCGTCGCCACTGCCACATCCCGGGCGCGCAGCCGTAGCCGCAGCCGGGCCCCGCCTGGTTCCGGACGCAACGGCACCAGCAACGCGCCACCCTCAAACATCAGCCGGGTCAGGCCGCGCCCCGCGTCGTGCCCGTCCACCGTGCAATCCAGCACCACCCCCGCGTCGCGCCGCCCGGCCAACAAGGGTAGGTCCGTACGCGCCGCCAACGCGGCAACTGGCCCGGCTGCCGCGACCCGTCCGCCATCCAGCAGCACCAGCGTGTCAGCCAGGCGGTCTACCTCCTCCAGCGCGTGGGTCACATACAGGATCGGTAGCCCGGCCGTGTCGCGCAGACGCTCCAGGAACGGCAGGATTTCCGCCCGGCGGGGTGCGTCCAGGGCGGCAAGGGGTTCATCCATCAGCAGGATGCGCGGGCGCGAGAGCAGTGCCCGGCCGAGGGCGACGCGCTGGCGCTCCCCACCCGACAGGGTCCGCGGCCGCCGGGTCAGGAGGGGGGCGAGGGCAAGAAGGGCCACGACCTCCGCCATCGAGGGTCCGGTCGTGCCGGCGGGTGCCCGACGTAGGCCGTAGCGAAGGTTGGCGTCGACGGACAAATGCGGCAGCAGCCGGGCGTCCTGGAACACCACGCCGCAGCGACGGCGCTCGGCCGGTACATTCACGCCCACGTCCAGCAGGGTGGCGCCATCCACCACGACCCGGCCCGTATTTGGCGTCAGCAGCCCGGCCACGACCGATAGCAGCGTGCTTTTGCCCGATCCGGACGGGCCGAATAACGCGGTGACGCCGGCGGGGGCGGTGAACGTGGCGTCCAGCGTGAAGCCGCCGAAACTGTGGCGTGCCTGAACGTCCATCATCGTCCGAGCAGCCCGTGCATACGCCGCGCGATAACCTCCGCCAGCAGCAGCCCCGCGATCGCCAGGGTGAACGACACGGCCGATAGCCGGGCTGCGACCGCCTCGGCACCCGGCGTCTGCACGGCGGCGTAGATGGCAAGCGGCAGGGTTTGGGTCTGCCCCTCGATACTGCCGGCAAAGGTAATAACGGCCCCGAACTCACCAAGCCCGGCGGCGAACGCGATCACGGCACCGGACAGGATGCCGGGGGCGATAAGCGGCAGGGTGACGGTCATGAACCGATCGAGCGGCCCGGCGCCCAGGGTCTGCGCCGCGGCCTCTAGCCCGGGGTCCACCCCCTCCAGCGACAGGCGGATCGCGCGGACCATTAGGGGGAACGCCATGACGGCCGTCGCCAGGGCTGCGCCGGTGCTGGTGAACACCAGGCGTAGGCCGAACCAGTCGAACAGCATCGATCCGATTGGCCCCCGCACACCAAACAGCAGTAGCAGACCCCAGCCCACCACGACGGGCGGCAATACCAATGGAAGATGCACGAATGCGTCCAGCAGGGGCCGGCCCACGAACCGGCGTCGTGATAGGATCGTTGCCATCAGGAT
>JAYVTX010000388.1:0-3072 GCA_043788425.1 Rhodospirillales bacterium | reverse complement strand
CATCCCGCCCCCGACTATGCCGACGAAGACTCGCGCCGCCTGCGCTTCCCCACGCAAGACCCGGCGCTGGACGTTGTACGCGTCCGCCCGTTCGACGTTGCGACATTCGTGGCCTACGGCGCAGCCCATATCGGCATCTGCGGCGCGGATGTGTTGAACGAGTTCGACTATCCCGAGATCTACGCCCCCCTCGATCTGCTAATCGGCCGTTGCCGGGTAAGCGTCGCAGAGCCGGCGGACGCCCCCCATGACGATCCGGCCACCTGGTCCCGCGTGACGGTCGCGACGAAATACCCCAACACCGCCCGCCGCCACTTTGCTGCCCGCGGGGTGCAGGCCAACATCGTTCACCTGAATGGCGCGATGGAGCTGGCGCCGGGCCTGGGCCTCGCCCGGCTAATTGTCGACCTCGTTCAAACCGGTAGCACGCTGAAGGCGAACGGCCTGCGTGAGACGGAGGTCATTGCCGACGTGACCAGCCGGCTGATCGTAAACCGCACGGCGCTGAAAACCCGGCCGGAGGAAGTCGGCGCCCTCATCGCACGCTTCCGCGCGGCCCTGTAAATGCAGCACCTCGACACAACCGACGCCGGGTTCCCGCAGGCGTTTCAGGCCCTACTGCATGACGGGCGCGACACCACGACCCGGGTCGATGCCGCGGTCAGCGCCATCATCGCCGACGTGCGCGCCCGCGGCGATCAGGCGCTGATCGACCTCACCGCCCGGCATGACCGCCTGACCCTCACGCCGGATACCATCCGCGTGACCCAGGACGAGATCGACGCCGTCACCATCGAGCCGGGGTTGCACGACGCACTCAAACTGGCCGCCCGCCGGATTGAGGCGTTTCATCGTGCCCAAATGCCGGCCGACCTGGAACATACCGACGATCAGGGGCTGACCCTCGGGCTGCGCTGGGGTCCGCTCGACGCCGTTGGCCTGTATGTGCCCGGCGGCAAAGCGTCCTACCCGTCCAGCGTGCTGATGAACGCGCTGCCAGCCCGCGTCGCCGGCGTACCGCGGATCGCCATGTGCGTGCCCACCCCGGACGGCGTGCTGAACCCGCTGGTGCTGGCCGCCGCAAAACTCGCCGGCGTCACGGAGATCTACCGCGTCGGCGGGGCGCAAGCCGTAGCCGCCATGGCGTTCGGCACCGCCACCATCGCGCCCGTCGACCGGATCGTGGGCCCCGGTAACGCCTATGTGGCCGAGGCGAAGCGCCAGGTATTCGGCCACGTCGGCATCGACAGCGTCGCCGGCCCGTCCGAGGTCGTCATCCTGGCCGATAAAAGCCAGAACCCGGATCACGTCGCCCTCGATCTACTGGCCCAGGCCGAGCATGACGAAGCGGCGCAGTCCATTCTTATCACTACCGACCCAGCCTTCGCCCACGCTGTCGCCGCCGCGGTTCTACACGCGCTCGAAACCCTGCCGCGCCGGGCAATTGCCGGCGCAAGCTGGCGGGACCACGGTGCCATTATCGTTGCCCGCAGTTGGGACGAGGCCGCGTCCCTCACCAACGATCTGGCACCCGAACACCTGCAGATCATGACCCCCGACCCCCGCGCGCTGCTGGGCCAAATCCGCCATGCGGGCGCCGCGTTCCTGGGCCCCTATTGTCCGGAGGCGGTGGGGGACTACGTGGCCGGACCCAACCACGTCCTGCCGACGGGGCGCACGTCGCGGTTTGCATCCGGGCTGTCGGTCTATGACATGCTTAAACGCACGACGTGGGTTGCCTGTGGCCGGGCTGCGTTGCAGACCGTGGGGCCCGCCGCGGTTGCATTGGCGACGGCCGAGGGACTGCACGCGCATGCCTCCAGTGTTGCAGTGCGGCTTGACCGATCCGCGCCCGTCCCTCACATGCACGAAACATCCACAAGTTCAGGAACCTGATGTCCAAAGAAGACATGATCGAGTTTAGCGGCACCGTGCAAGAACTCCTGCCCAACGCCATGTTTCGCGTGAAACTCGACAATGAACACAGTATCCTGGCGCATACGAGCGGCAAGATGCGCAAGAACCGTATTCGCGTGCTGGCCGGCGACCGCGTGAATGTCGAAATGACGCCATATGACCTGTCTAAGGGCCGGATTACGTTCCGGTTCAAATAACGCTCATCCTGGCCTCCGCCAGCCCGCGGCGGTTGGCGTTACTGGCCCAGATCGGCGTGGTGCCGGACCAGGTACTGGTTCCCGATATCGATGAAACGCCAGCCCCGGACGAACCGCCGCGCGTGTACGCTTTGCGCATGGCGCTGGCCAAAACCAGCCCAGTCCCTGGCGCGTACGTCCTGTCGGCCGATACGGTCGTGGCCCTTGGCCGCCGTATTCTACCAAAGGCGCTGGAGGGTGAGACGGTACGCACGTGCCTCGACCGGCTGTCCGGCCGCCGCCACACCGTTATCACGGCAATCGGCCTCGTGACCCCCGCCGGCGCCCGATCGACGCGGGTCAGCGTGTCGTCCGTAACGTTCGCCCGCCTGACCGTCGCGCAGATCGACGCCTACGTTGCGTGCGGCGAGGGCCTGGGCAAAGCCGGCGGGTACGCCATCCAGGGCCGGGCCGCCGCGTTCGTTCGGGCGCTATCGGGCAGCTACTCCGGCATCGTCGGACTGCCGTTGTTTGAAACGGCGCAACTTCTACGCGGCCGAGGATATTTGTGATCCAGGTGGCGTGCAGCCCTGGTGAGTGGCGGGTCGCCGTCCTGGACACGGAAGGCACGCTGCTGGACTACGCCATCGACCGGCCCGGCCGCCCGGATGGCGTAGGCGATGTCTTGCGCGGCCGGGTTGTGGCGCACCTGCCGGCCATGTCGGGTGCTTTCGTGGCGCTTCCGGATACCGAGGGCTTTTTGCCCGACAGCGCGGGCGCTGCCGGCCTGGGCACCGGCGACGCCGTCCGGGTCCGCATCACTCGCGCCGCGCAGGGGGCCAAGGGCCCGCGGTTGGCCGCCGAGGGCACCGCCACCCCCGGCCCACCCACGCTGTTGGCCCGTGGTCCCTGCGCTGCGCTGCGTTTTGCCGCCCATCACCCCGGCCCCGTCACGGTCGATGACCCGGCGGTTGCTGCC
>JAYVTX010000387.1:0-16478 GCA_043788425.1 Rhodospirillales bacterium | reverse complement strand
AGCATAAACAGGGCCGCCGCGACCGCCGCTTGCCCTACCCACCCCACGCGTCTACCAGTCTCGAACAAGAGCCGCCCCTGTTTGCACCACTCCCGAGTGTAGCGCGGCGACGAAGCCTTCGGGAAGGACACGCTATGGCCGAGACTGCCACGCCGACACCCGCTACCCCCGCCGATGCATTCAAGCTGGCCGATCCCGCCGTGCTGGGCCGGTCGATGGCAACGATTGCCGAACGGTCGCAACGGTTGGTTACAGACTGGCTTGGCCGGCAATCGTCGGAAACGCCGGGCTTTGACGCCGCGCATGTTGGCCAGGCCTTTTCCGACATGACCGCACAGCTGATGCGCGACCCGGCCAAAATGGTCCAGGCGCAGATCGGCTTTTGGCAGGACTACATGACGCTGTGGCAGAACACGACTAAGCGCATGATGGGCATGGACGCCCCACCCCCGGTGATCGCGACCGATCCGAAGGATAAGCGCTTCCGCGACGGTGCCTGGAACGACAGTCAGGTTTTTGATTTCATCAAGCAGTCGTACCTGCTCAGCGCCCGGTACGTGCAGGATGTCGTTGGCCGCGTGGATGGGCTTGATCCCAAAACGGCGCAAAAAGTCGATTTTTACAGCCGCCAGTTCGTCGATGCGATGAGTCCCAGCAACTTTGTTCTCACCAACCCCGAAGTGCTGCGCCGCACGGCGGAGACTGGCGGCGAAAACTTGCTGCGCGGTCTGTCCAACATGCTGGGCGACCTGGAACGCGGTAAGGGCAAGTTGTCGATCAAAATGACCGACATGGACGCATTCAAACTGGGTGAGAACATCGGGGTCTCGCCAGGTAAGGTCGTCTACCAAAACGCATTGATGCAGCTGATACAGTACACGCCCAGCACGGATGTGGTGCTGAAACGCCCATTGCTGATCGCGCCACCCTGGATCAATAAGTTTTACATTCTCGATCTGCGACCCAAAAATAGTTTCGTTCGTTGGGCCGTGTCGCAAGGCCATACGGTATTTATGATTAGTTGGGTGAACCCCGATGAGCATTTGGCCGAAATGGGATTCGACGATTACATGAAGCTCGGCTACCTGGCCGCGCTGGACGCCATCGAACAGGCAACTGGCGAGCGGGAGGTCAACGCCATCGGCTATTGCCTGGGCGGCACGCTGTTGGCCAGCACGCTCGCCTGGAGTGCGATGACCAAGGACGACCGCATTCGCAGCGCCACGTTCTTCGTGACCATGACCGACTTCTCCGAAGCAGGTGAACTGGGCGTTTTCATCGATGAGGAGCAGCTGAAGCAGCTAGAGGAACGGATGGCCAAGCGCGGCTATTTAGACGGGGCGGAGATGTCGACCACGTTCAACATGTTGCGGAGCAACGATCTGATTTGGTCCTTTGTCGTCAACAACTACCTGATGGGTAACGACCCGTTCCCGTTCGACCTGCTGTATTGGAACAGCGACAGCACGCGGATGCCGGCGCGAATGCACTCTTTTTACCTTCGCAATATGTATCAGGACAATAAACTGGCCGAACCGAACGGTATCACGCTGGCGGGGCAGCCAATCGACTTGGGCCGTATCACGGTGCCGGCGTACTTCATCTCCACGCGTGAGGATCACATCGCACCCTGGGGCAGCACCTATAAGGGCACGCAGCTACTATCGGGCCCGGTCCGGTTCGTGCTGGCCGCCAGCGGGCACATCGCTGGGATTGTGAATCCGCCGGAGGGTGGGAAGTATGGCCACTGGATTAACGAGGCGCTGCCACCCACGGCTGGTGAGTGGCTGGATGGCGCAACCGAGATGGCCGGAAGCTGGTGGCCCGACTGGCAGCGCTGGGTGACGGCGTTGGACGCGGCGACGGTGCCCGCACGCATGCCGGGCGATGGCGCGCTGCCGGCGCTAGAGGATGCGCCTGGTTCTTACGTTAAGGTGAAGGCGACAGATTAGACGGGACTTCCCAACTCGTAGGGACTGGCAGTAAATATTGCTGGCGGCTATCGGTTGAAATACGCAGATGTCCCACATCGAACGCCGACGCTACGATTATTGGACAAATGCTGCTTACTTCGGAACAACCATCACTAATACCGATGTCGATAAAGTGCGGAGACGATTAATGGTCTCAGTGCCCTAGTAGAAATCACGTCCATTAGGGTCAAACAGCTGCCCGGCCGCCTTCATCGTCGAGACGTTGGCCATCTGTAAATACGGCATGGCCGAAAGCCGGGCCAGCACCGCCTCACCACCCAGGGTGAAGACAGGCGCGCCCAGCAAGCCCACGGCGGCGGCACGGTCCTGCGCCTGCATTGCATTGGCTGCGGCAGTCAGCTGGTTCACGACCGCCTGCGACGAAGTGCCGGGTGCCACGCCTAATGCCGCCCGCACCTCCGCCCGGCCCTGCAGCAGTTGTTCCTTCGTCAACGCCGACACGTTGGCCCATCGGGGGCTGGTGTAGAACTGGCCGGCCACATACTCCATCGACGCTGCCGCCCGCGCCGCGTCGATTGGGCGGCCATAGGTCCGGCTGGGGTCGGCGAACGCGTACTGCGCCAGGTTCATGGCCGTCACGTCCGGATCGGCCCCGGACCCAAGCTGTTCGGATGTCAAACGCGCCGTATCCGGCACAACCGGTGCGGCGCAGGCCGTTAACGCAAAAAAGACCGCCAGGATGAACTTATTCATGTGCGTTATGTGGCGACCGGGGCGGAGCCTTCACGGTAGCGCGCCGATAATTCGGTGTAGTGCACGGCGGTGTGATCGAACGCCGCAATTTCCTCGGCAGTGCGGTTCCGCAGCTTCTTGGCGGGTGAGCCAGCCCACAGTTCACCTGTTGGCACCACCTTGCCCGGCGTCAGCAAAGCGCCGGCCGCCAACATCCCGCCGGGTTCGATGATGGCACCGTCCAACACGGTGGCGCCCATGCCGACAAAGGCGCGGTTCATCAGCGTGCAGGCGTGGATAATCGCAGCGTGGCCCACCGTCACATCATCCCCGATCAGGCAGGGATGCGTGCCACGCGCGACATGCAAGATACTTCCGTCCTGGATATTGCTGCGTGCGCCGATGCGAATGTGGTGCGTGTCACCCCGCACGACGCAGCCGAACCAGATGCTGGAACCCGCACCCACCCACACGTCGCCGATCACCACAGCGCCCGGCGCGATCCAGGCGTCCGGGTCGATGCGGGGTTCCGCGCCCTCAAAACTAAGCAGCATGATCCGGCCCCAGCATGAGCCGGATATTTTGCACGGCCGCGCCCGACGCGCCTTTACCCAGGTTATCCAGCGCTGCGATCAGCACCGCGTGGCCGTGTGCGGCGTTGCCATAGACGGACAGCATCATACGATCGCAGTCGTTCAGCGCCCCCAGGGTCAGTGTGCCGGCCGCGGGTTGCTGCACACTGACCAGGCTGCCGGCCGGATAATACGCCCTTAGCGCGTCATACAACGCCGCCAGCGAGGGCCGGCCCGGCAGCGTGTCCAGATGCAGCGGGATCGATACCAGCATGCCCTGCCGGATGTGGGCCACGGATGGCACGAAAATCGGACGCCGCGTCAGGCCGGTATAGGCCTGGATTTCCGCCACATGCTTGTGCTCGAGGTTGAGGGCGTACAGCTCCAACACGGGGCCGCCGGTCGCCTCATGCGCCTCGATCAGCGCACGGCCGCCGCCGGAGTATCCACTGACGGCGTTGACGGTGATGGGATGGTCGGCCGGGATCAGGCCGCCGGCGATCAAGGGGCGCAGAAGCGAAATGGCGCCGGTCGGGTAGCAGCCGGGGTTACTGACATGCGTCGCCCCCGCGATCGCCTGGCGTTGTTCGGGCGACAACTCCGGAAACCCATATGCCCAGCTGGCGTCGCAGCGATGGGCGGTGCTGGCGTCTAGCAGCTTTGGCGCGCGATCCCCGAGTGAGGCGGCCAGGGCCGTCGCCTCCCGCGCCGCATCGTCGGGTAGGCACAGCACGACCAGGTCCGACTGCGCCATCATGTCTCGCCGGGCGGCCGGGTCCTTGCGGTGCGCCGGATCGATGCGATTGAGGGTGACGCCGGGCACATCGGCCAGGCGCTCGCGGATACCTAGGCCGGTCGTACCTGCTTCGCCGTCGATGAAGATGCTGTGGGCCATGCGACGCTCCAAAAAGGACAAGGGGCGGCCCGTTGCCGGACCGCCCCTTGTTTGGTACGAGAAGGGGCGGCGTTACCGCTTGCTGAACTGGAAGCTACGGCGGGCCTTGGCCTTACCGTACTTCTTACGCTCGACCACGCGGCTGTCGCGCGTCAGGAACCCGGCGAGCTTCAGCACGGGACGCAGCTCCGGCTCGAAATACGTCAGTGCCCGGCTGATACCATGCCGCAGCGCACCGGCCTGACCGGAGAGGCCACCGCCATTGCAGGTCGCCATTACGTCGAACGAGTTGTACCGATCCGTAACCAGGAACGGCTGACCGAGCAGCATGCGTAGCACAGGACGCGCAAAGTATTGCGTGACTTTCTTACCGTTGACCGTGATCTCCCCCTTGCCAGGCTTGATCCAGACGCGGGCGATTGCGTTCTTCCGGCGGCCGGTCGCGTAACTGCGGCCCTGCGCGTCCTTTTTCGGCTCGCGCTTCGGCGCTTCTGGCGAGATCAGCGCGCTGCTAACGGCCAAATCGCGCAGATCGGCCAGGGTGCGGGTTGCGGGTGCGGCGGGTGCTTCGTCGTGGGTCTCGGTGTCGGACATTATGCGACCCTCCGGTTCTTGGGATTGAGGGCGCCGACATCGAGCGGCGTGGGCTGCTGGCCATCATGCGGGTGGGCGGGGCCGGCATAGACATACAAATGCCGCATCTGCTCCCGCTGTAACGGCCCGCGCGTTATCATGCGCTCGACCGCCTTTTGCACCACCCGCTCGGGGTGCGCGCCGGCCAGGATCTGGCCCTTGCTGCGCCCCTTGATGCCGCCCGGGAAGCCGGTGTGCTTGTAGAAGATGTCCTGCACGCCCTTGTTGCCGGTCAGCTTCACTTTCTCCGCATTGATCACCACGATGCTGTCACCGCAATCGACATGCGGCGTGAACTGCGGCTTATGCTTGCCACGCAGCCGTGCGGCGATGATGGAGGCCATGCGGCCCAGCACGAGGCCATCGGCGTCGATGATGGTCCAGCGCCGATCGACCTCCGTCGGCTTCAGCGACTTGGTAGTGGTGTTCAACATGAAGAATTCCAACGGTAACCGAAGCCGGGGTATGCTCCGGACGCCAGGTCGCGTCAATGTTTTATGCGTGGTGGTATGATGATACCGCCAGTGTTTGTGATCGGAGCCAGTGGCCGATCGGGCGTTGCATTATGCCGGGCGTTCTTGGCGGCGGGCGTGCCGTACGTCCCGGTCGTTCGCAGTCTCGCGCGATGGGCCGCCACGGGATTGCCCGGCGCGCCACGGCTGCTCGACCTGCTGGCACCGCACCCCGAGGCCCTGGTCGGTGCGCAGCGGATCGTCAATTGCGCCCATGCCCGACACGCGGGTGCCATCCTACGCATAAGCCCGGCCGGCATGCACGTCTTCCTGGGCAGCACCCGCCGCTACTCCCGCTGGCCAGACGCGCATGGGGACGGCGTGCAGGCCGGTGAGGCCGCGTTTTTGGCCGATGGCCGGCCCGGCATCATGCTGCACCCAACCATGGTCTATGGCGCGGCCGGTGAGGATAACGTGCAGCGCCTGGCCGCCCTGCTGCGCCGCCTGCCGATCGTGCCACTGCCCGGCGGCGGGCAGTCGTTGGTGCAACCAATTCACCAATCGGATTTGACCCGGTGTATCCTCGCTGCGCTGGACCACGGCCTGGCCCAACCGGTGGTCTTAACCATCGCCGGGCCAAAACCGTTGCCGTATGCCGCGTTCGTCCGCGCCATCGCCCATGCCGCCGGGCAACGCCCACCCCGGATCGTGCCCCTGCCCGCGATCGTGCTACGCGCTCTGGCGCCCCTTACCGCCCTACCCGGCCTGCCCCGCATCGGTGCCGACGAAATCCGCCGGTTGCTGGAGGACAAGGCCTTTGACATCACGCGCATGCGGAGCATGTTGGGAGTTGAACCTATGCCGCTCGAAGCCGGGCTGGCTCTCACATTTCAGGAGCTTGCGCATGCCCGTCCTTAACCGCGTCGCCGACTTCCATGATCAGATGACGGCCTGGCGGCAGGACCTGCATCAGCACCCGGAGCTCGGGTTGCAGGAGCACCGCACCTCGGGCGTGATCCAAGCGCGCCTGAAGGCGTTCGGCGTGGACGAAATCCATGTCATGGCCGGCACCGGCGTCGTGGGCGTGATCCGCGGGCAGGCAGGCGATGATGCCATCGGCCTACGCGCCGACATCGACGCGCTGCCCATCCATGAGGAAACCGGCAAATCCTACGCCAGTCAAACGCCCGGTATCATGCACGCCTGCGGCCATGATGGGCATACGGCCATGCTGTTGGGTGCCGCCAAATACCTGGCCGAAACCCGCCGCTTCGCCGGCACGGTCTACGTCATTTTCCAACCGGCGGAGGAGAATAAAGGCGGCGGCCGTATTATGGTCGAGGAAGGCCTGTTCAAGCGTTTCCCCATGCGCCAGGTGTACGGCCTGCATAACTGGCCGACGGCACCAGCGGGAGAATTCCTATGGCGCACCGGACCGGTTATGGCGGCCGTCGCTGATTTCGACATTACCGTCATCGGCCGCGGTGCACATGGGGCCCAGCCGCATAACGGTGTCGACCCGGTCGTCATCAGCGCGGCAATCATCCAGGCCATACAATCGATCGTCGCCCGCAATGTCGACCCGCTGGAGCAGGGTGTGCTGACCATCGGATCGATCAAGGGCGGCGTCGCGCGTAACGTAATCCCCGAACGCGTGGCCATGACGGGCACCGCGCGCTGGTTCAAGGACTCGGTTGGCCAACAGCTAGAAGACGGGGTGCATCGCCTGGCGACCAACATCGCCGAAGCCTACGGTGCTAAGGCCGAGGTCACATTCACCCGCACCTACCCGGCGACGGTCAATGACGTAGAGGCGACCGCCCTAGCCCGGCACGCGGCGTTATCCGTTCAGGGTGACGCGCGGGTACGGGAAATGCCGGCGCCCACGATGGGTGGGGAGGATTTCAGCTTCATGTTGAACGTGACCCAGGGTGCCTATCTGATGCTCGGTGGCGGCCGTTCCGCGGACGAGGTGGGTGTGCATCACCCAAAATACGATTTTAACGACGCGATCCTGCCCGTGGGTGCCAGCTGGTGGGCGACGCTGGCGGAGGAGTTGCTGCCGATCGGGGCGTGACTTGGCCGTGTAATTACCCTCGCGCATTCTCGCCGCTGTCCGACACATCGCGCAATCGTGCCCGCTGGCACACGATCCAGGGGTGTTTGCCGCCCAGATATCTAGCGCCGTGCGGAACGAGGTTCTTGCGCCAGCGGTGTTGACCAGTCGTTTGATGCCGGGCCGAACGAGCGATGGCCAGCGGTGGCGACGGCCAAGCGGTGACACCGGAAATGTCGCGTCTGCCCCGCCGACGGTCACTCACCAAGACAGCCGGATGTTACGCCAGCATGAAATCCCGAACGATCGGCACCGCGTCTCCTTCGGGGGAGAGTAGTATCCGAAATACCATGTGCGTGCCTTTAAGGAAGTGCAGTTCGACTGCAGCGAGGTAGAACTCCCACATCCGGCAAAATCGTTCGTCCGTGAACGCCAGGGCCTCGGCGCGGCGGGTCGCGAAGCGGGTGCGCCAATGGCAGATCGTATAATAATAGTGCAGCCGAAGCACCTCCATGTCGGACACCCAAAGAGCTCTACGTTCCGTGGCCGCAAACACCTCCGACAATGAGGGTACGTAGCTGCCGGGAAAGATGTATTTACGAATGAATGGCCCGGTGGCGTTGGCCGACCAATACCGTGGACGTAGGCGTACCCGTCATCCTTCAACAAGCCCAGTATCTTCTGGAACTAGGCATCAAAATAACCAATGCCAACATGCTCCATCATGCAGACGGAGACGACACGATCAAATTTGCACTCCAGTGCGCGGTAGTCCATCTCGCGAAATTCCACCAAATGACTGACCCCACGTGTCTCGGCCAGGGCACGGGAGGCTTTGATTTGTTCCGGGGAGACGTTGATGCCAAGCACATGTGCGCCGGTGTTCTCCGCGATATGCACCGCAAAGGAGCCCCAGCCGGAGCCGATTCCGGCAACCGTCATGCCTGGCTTCAGGCCAAGCTTCTGTGTCGCGCGGGTAAGCTTGGCAAGCTGGGCCGCCCCAGTGTGTCCGTGTCAGGGTTGTGGAAGAAGGCGCACGAGTAGTTGAGGCCCTCGTCGAGGAACAAGCGGTAGATTTCGACCGGCACGCCGTAATGACTGCGCGCGTTCCGGGCGGCAGCAGAAGGGGTGTTGGCTTGCTTCAACCGCTTCGTCATATGCCAGAACCGGCGCAGAAGCTGTTGCGAGGGTGCAGCGCCGAGGCTGTCGCGGTTGACCGAGAACAGCAGCGGCAAGTCATAGATTGACCCTCCTTCTTCGAAGGTCAGCGTGCCGTCCATGTACGATTCGACAGCATACAGTTCTGGGTTGAGAGCAAGTTTCGTATGCAGGCGCGAATCATGCAAGCGGACGGTTACCGCAGGCGTGGGCGTACGGCAGCCGAAGGCACGGCGACGGCGGTTGCCATCGATGAGTGACAGGGTGCCGACGCGTATGAAAGAGAAAGAAGCCGGGCCAGCAACCACATCTGGGGAACTCTGTCCCTTCACATGGTAATCGATCTCTTCACATGGTACTTGATCGTATCGGCCCTCGGAGGTGAACCACAACACCGCCTGACGCAAAAATATAGGCACGCAGCGGCCCGCGTTCGCAACGACCAGCCGCTGTAGTAGCCTACTGATCCGCCCCAATCGCCCGCACCGCATTCACCAGCGCCATATGGCCGAATGCCTGCGGAAATTTGTCCGCCATCCGGTTTTTCACCGGGTCATACTCCTCCGCCAGCAATCCGAGATCGTTCTGAAGCGCCAGCAGCCGCTCCAGCAGTGCCCGCGCGTCGTGACGGTGCCTAATCTTGTACTACGCCACGGCCGTTATCAGTAGGCAGGATGCGTCCAGGCCGGGTGCGCCGAATATCCGCGTGAAGCTGTCCTGCTTGGCGTCAAAGCCGTCCGCGCAAACCAATGCGTGAACGGCGTCCCGCTCCCTTCGCCAATCTTCGGTCGGGCCCGGCAGCCCGTCTTCCTCCGCATCCTTAATGCAGCGGTCGAACGCGATCCAGGCCATGACCTTGCTGAAGGTGAAGTGCTGGCTGCCGCCGCGCGTTTCCCACACCCCTTCATCGGGCTGCCGCCAAATCTCCGCCAAATGCCGGAGCAGCGCGCATTGCAACGACCAGGGATCACCCAACACACCAGATGCGCGCGCCAGGCCTTGTGCAGGGCGCCGACCTAACGACCGTTTCAGCTCGGACGCCCATGGCCCATCGTACTGGCACCGGCCAGACCATTCGGCCCAGTATCGTTCCGTCATGGCCAGCGCATCGTCGGGATCTCGGCTTTGCGGGCTCGGCAAATGCGACGCGCTGTGCGTCAGAACAAAAGCTACCCGCTCGCCCTCGGCTAAGGTGTAAAGTGGCTACCGTCTGCATATCCCCACTCCGTAACGGGGCTGGGGTGCGCAGTGTGACCATGAAATCGATGAGAGCTACGGTGCGGTTTGCAGCTTCGAACAGCGTCTCCAAAACCAGGCTGCCACCGCGATAGGCGCGGGTCACGGTCCCTTTCGCAACAGGTCCGATCAAAAACCGACCATTCTGTGCGGTGCCAAATAGCGCAACAAGGCACGCGCCACTATCGAACCGGGCCCGGACACCCGTCGATCGAGCCGTCGCAGCCAACGAGTGCGGCAGTTTGGCAATCGCCGATGATTGCGAAGTCTTCAATCCGTAATTCATCCATCCCGGGGCAGCGCAAAGCTGCTTGGAAAGTTCACAACCGAGGCAGCCGGTGCGCAAAACCTTGACTTAATCGGCCTATTTCCCGATATGCGGCGTGCCAGGTGGTTCCCACCGGGCCGCTTCGCTATGGCGAACCACCAATCGTATCGAGATTTTGTATTTGACGGACACGACCACCGCGATGGCTGACGCCACCGAACCCGGCCCGCACTCGCCTGCCCCGTTGGAGGCGGAGGTGGCCCACGCATCGGACCTACCCGGCCCCATGCCGGACGGGCCAATGCCGCCACCGGCGAAGCACGACCCAGCGCCAGATACCGATCTGCCCACACCTGCCCCGATCGAGGAGCCGCCGGCACAGGACGCGCCTGCCCCGATCCTAACGTACGAGCCCATGATGACACGCGACGAAGCTGGTGAGGAGCCGGAGGAAGAGGCGGAGAACGGGTTTGCAACACTCGGCCTGTCGCCCGAGATCGTTCAGGCTGTCGCTGCAAAGGGTTATCGCACCCCCACCCCCATTCAGGCTCAGGCGATCCCCGCCGTATTCATGGGTCGGGACGTGCTTGGCTGCGCGCAAACTGGCACCGGCAAGACGGCCAGTTTCGTTCTACCGCTGATGGATATCCTGTCAGGGTCCCGCGCCCGCGCCCGGATGCCACGAAGCCTCATCCTGGAGCCGACGCGTGAGCTGGCGCTGCAGGTGGCTGAGAACTTCGTGGAATACGGCAAGTACCTTAAGCTGAACCATGCGCTGCTAATCGGTGGTGAGAGCTTGTCCGACCAGAAAGAGGCGCTGATGAAGGGCGTCGACGTCCTGATTGCGACGCCGGGCCGGCTGATGGATCTGTTTGAGCGCGGCGGGCTGCTGCTGACCGATACAAAGATCTTGGTGATCGATGAAGCCGATCGCATGCTAGACATGGGCTTCATTCCGGATGTCGAAAAGATCGTGGGCTTTTTGCCCAAGTCGCGGCAGACGTTGTTTTTCAGCGCGACGATGGCCCCGGAAATTCGCCGTCTGGCCGACGCATTCCTGACCAACCCGAAGGAAATCACCGTCAGCCGCCCAGCCAGCGTTGCCACAACAATCATTGCTGGGTTGGCTGTAGTTGACGATTTGGACAAGCGCGAGGCTCTTCGACGCATGATCCGGTCGGAGGAAGTTGCAAACGCACTGATCTTCTGCAATCGCAAACGGGACGTCGATATCCTATATAAGTCGTTGAAGCGGCACGGCTTCAGCGTCGGCCAACTGCATGGCGACATGAGCCAGCCGGAGCGTTTTGCGACACTGTCCAAGTTCAAAGCAAACGAACTGCGCTTGCTGGTTTGTTCCGACGTGGCCGCACGCGGGTTGGACATCGGCGGCCTGAGCCATGTCTTCAATTTCGACGTGCCGATCCATGCGGAGGACTACGTGCATCGCATTGGCCGAACGGGTCGCGCGGGCCTGACCGGGCACGCTTTCACCCTGGCCACGCCCGATGACCGCGGGTTTGTGGATGCGATCGTGAAGTTGGTGGGCGCGGAAATCCCTCGCATTGCCGTCGAAGGCATGGATGAAGTGGCGTTCCCGGAGGATGACGGCCGGCGTCGCCGAGGCCGTGGCCGTGGTGCCAAGCCGGCCGAAAAACGCCCAGCCCGTACCGCCGCACCAGCTGAGCCTGAACAGGCCAGCGAAACGCCTCGGCCCCGCCGGACCCGCGCCCGTAAGCCGGATGATGCTGCAACGCCCGTGGATGCCACAGTGCCAGCGCCCGCTCCCGAGACGCGCCGCGAACGCCGCCCGCGTGACGAGGCCCGCCCCCGTGAGGCAGTGCGTACCCGCGAGGACCGCCCGCGCGACGAGCGCCCCCGTGAGGATCGTACGCGGGAGGATCGTACGCGTGAGGATCGTCCCCGCGAGGACCGGCCCAGGGAAGACCGTAATGACCGGTCACGTTCGCGGGAGACGCGGCGGCCCGACGATCTTGGTCCCGCCATTATGGGCTTTGGTGACGACGTGCCCGCATTCATGATGCTACGTTCCCGCCGCGCCGATGCCGTGATTGCAGACGGCACGGCCCAACCCGCCGCACCTGCGGCCTAAACAGCCGCAAAAGCGGCAGCAGCAACGGAGGCTCGCCCGATGAACGTCCTCTCTCCAATTGAACCGCTGGCACCGCACACGACCCGCCGTATGGCGCCGTTCCAGTGGGACGATGCGCTGCTGCTAGACCAGGTGCTTACGGAAGACGAACGCGCCATGCGGGACGCCGCGCGTGATTACTGCCAGGGCAAGCTGATGCCCCGCGTGCTGATGGCCAACCGGCATGAGACGTTCGATCGCGATATCATGAACGAGATGGGGGAGATGGGTTTCCTCGGCGCGACGCTGGATAGCCATGGCTGCGCCGGCGTCGGTTATGTCGCGTACGGGTTGATCGCGCGTGAGGTCGAGCGTGTCGATAGCGGCTATCGCAGCGCGTTCAGCGTCCAGTCCTCCTTGGTTATGTACCCGATCTGGGCGTTCGGGTCGGACGATCAGAAAGACCGGTTTCTGCCCAAACTGCGCACGGGCGAGTTCGTTGGCTGCTTCGGCCTGACGGAGCCCGATGCCGGGTCTGACCCGGCCAGCATGCGAACCCGTGCCCGCGCCGTCGATGGCGGGTTCGTTCTGAACGGCAGCAAGACCTGGATTACCAACTCGCCAATCGCCGACGTGTTTGTTGTGTGGGCCAAGAACGACGCGGGCGATATTCGCGGGTATATCTTGGAAAAGGGCATGGCTGGCCTGTCCGCGCCCAAGATCGAAGGCAAGTTCGCGCTGCGTGCGTCGATCACCGGCATGATCATGATGCAGGATGTGTTCGTGCCGGCCGGCAACGAACTGCCCCATGTAAAAGGTCTACGCGGCCCATTCAGCTGCCTGAACAACGCCCGCTACGGCATCAGCTGGGGTGCCCTCGGCGCGGCCGAGTTCTGCTGGCACGCGGCGCGCACCTACACGATGGACCGCCAAATGTTCGGCCGGCCCCTGGCCGCGACGCAGCTGATTCAGAAAAAACTCGCCGACATGCAGACGGAAATTACGTTGGGCTTGCATGGGGCGCTTCGCCTCGGCCGGCTAATGGAGCAGCACGACGCAGCGCCCGAGATGATCAGCCTGATGAAGCGTAACAATTGTGGCAAGTCGCTCGACATCGCCCGGGTCGCCCGCGACATGCACGGCGGCAACGGCATTTCCGACGAGTATCACGTCATCCGCCACGTCATGAACCTGGAGGCGGTCAACACGTATGAGGGTACGCACGATGTGCACGCCCTGATCCTGGGCCGGGCACAGACGGGCCTGAGCGCCTTCGGGAGCTGATTATCGCTGCACGGATCGCCCCCCAGCTGCAGTCCGTGCAGATCGAGCGTATGGGCGCCGATGGCGACGGCGTTGCGACCCTGCCGGGTGGTGACCAGCTCTATGCGCCCAACACCCTGCCTGGTGAGTGGGTCCAGCCCGGCGACCTAACCCGCCGTGGTGAGGGTTGGACCGCGCAGGCGTCCGTGATCGAGGCGGCAGCCGACCGGGTCCATCCGCCCTGCCCGCATTTCGGCCCGTGTGGCGGCTGCACCGTCCAGCATTGGCAGGACGGCAGCTATGCCGGCTGGAAGTCCGGGCTGGTGGGGGACGCCGTCCACCGCCTGGGCTGGGACGGGCCGGACCCGGCACTAGCCCGAACGCCGCCGGGTGCCCGTCGCCGCATGGACCTGGCTATCCGCCGTGACGGGCCGCATATCCTGCTTGGGCTACACCGCCGCAAATCGACCGACATCGTCGACCTGCAGGCCTGTCCAATTCTGGTCCCCACTCTGTTTTCGCTGTTGGCGGCGCTGCGCCCCGTCTTGCTGCGCCTGACAGGGTTGCGGCGTGAGGGTTCGGCAGTCGTGAACCTGCTGGATAGCGGCCCGGACTTACTGCTGCGGACCGATGGCGTACTCAGCGCCGGCGACCGCACGCTGCTGACAACCCTGGCCGGGGTACACGGCATGCCGCGCATCGCCTGGGCGCAAGGTTTGCAGCGTGGCAGCCTGGGTGCGCCCGAAGCCGCCTGCCTGCTGCGTCCAGCCACGACAATGCTGGGTGGAGTCGAGACGCGAGTGCCGCCCGCCGCATTCCTGCAAGCGTCCGCCGAAGGAGAGGCCGCCATCGTCGCTGCCGTGCTGGCCGCGCTGCCGCCGATGAAGGCCAAGTCGCGGGTCATGGAATTGTTTGCCGGCGTCGGGTCGTTGACCCATGCCATCGCCCGCCTGGCCCGGGTGCAGGCGTATGAGGGCGATCCGGACGCCACAACCGCACTCCGTAGCGCCCGTAATCCACGGGTCGATGTGCATCAGCGCGACCTCGCCCGGCAGCCATTGACGACGAAGGAACTGGCAGGTGCCGGCGCGATCGTCCTGGATCCGCCACATGGCGGGGCTTTGTTGCAAATGCCGGCGATCGCCGCGTCGGGTATTCCGGTCGTATACGTCAGCTGCAACCCGGCGGCGCTGCTGCGCGATGGCCGGCTGCTGATTGCCGCCGGGTACCGCGTACACAGCGTGGCGGCAATCGACCAGTTCCTGTGGTCGGCGCGGGTGGAAAGTGTCGTCGGCTTCCGTAAGTGACGTTTCGCGATGCAACGGCTGATGACTTGCCAGACATCGTGCGCCTGTTGGCCGACGACGTGTACGGCATAACGCGGGAGCTACCGTCCCTGACGTTAGACCCCCGGTACCGCGCCGGGTTCGAGGCGATGATTGCGCAGGGTGGCCGGTTCGTTTTGGCAGTCGATGCGGGCCGGGTTATTGGCTGCTTGCAGTTCAACATCTTGCATGGCGTGACCTCTGTCGGCACTCCTGTTGCACAGATTGAAAGCGTGCGGGTCGCGGATATGCGGCGCGGCCAGGGCGTGGGCGCCGCCCTGGTACAGCACGCGGCCGGCTTGGCCCGTGCGGCGGGCTGCCGGGCCGTGCAACTTACGACCCGGCTTGAACGGACCGACGCGCAACGGTTCTATGCGCGCCTGGGTTTCGCAGGCAGTCATGCCGGGTACAAGCTCAGCCTGTAGCAAAACGGTCGCACACCGCTGCCGCAGACGTGCTAGGCACCCACGACCACATCAGAATGGAGACGTCGTATGAGTATTTTCGGCAACATCATGAACAAGATTTTCCACCACCCCGCCGCGGCAGCCGAAACGACGCCCGCCGCAGGTGCTGCGCCCGGCACCGACCCAACCGCGGGTGGCGCAGCCGCGCCCGCGTCTGTCGACGTGGGCGCCGTGTTGTCCGCCATGGCGTCGTCCAAGGGTGGTGGTGGCAACTACCAGTCCTCGATCGTCGACCTGCTGAAGTTGCTGGACCTGGACAGCAGCCTGGACGCGCGCAAGGAGCTGGGGACCGAACTCGGTGTTCATGCCGGTGCCGATGGCAGTGCGGAGCAAAACATCGCCCTGCATAAGGCTGTTGTGCAGAAGCTGGCCGAAAACGGCGGCAAAGTGCCGGATAGCATGAAGGCCTGATACGGATCTTGATACGGGCGATGCTGGTTTGGGCCAGCATCGCCTACGCGTGATCCGCCGTGGCCCAAGTCATGGTGGTGACGACAGCAATAGGCTAGACGTGAAAGCTCTCGCCGCAGCCGCAGCGCCCCTTTTCATTGGGATTACTAAACGTAAACCCGGCCGTTAGCGCTTCCTCGATATAGTCCATTTGGCTACCGATTAGGAACAGGCTGGCCTTGCGGTCCACCAGCACCGTCAGCCCGTGGTCGGTCACGACCTCATCGCCAGGTCCGGCGGCCGGCACCCAGTCCATAACGTAACTCAGGCCCGAACAACCCTTCGTGTTCACGCTGATCCGCAGCAGCATGCCCGCCTGCCCGCCCGCATACAGCGCTTCTAAACGTCCTGCGGCAGCGTCGGTCAGTCGCATAAGCGGCGGAAGCGGGCGACGGGTGCGGGTAATCGTCTCGGACATTACGACCTCCGTCAGAACATATTCAGCGCAAGCCGCGCTTCTTCGGACATTCGGCTCGGGTCCCAGGCGGGTTCCCAAACCGTCTCGACAGCGCAAGACGTAACGCCGGGCACGGCCTGCACCGCTTCCTTCACCTGAATTGGCAGCTCCTGGGCAGCAGGGCAGCCGGGGGCGGTCAGTGTCATCTCGACCTTTACCGCGCCGGCATCGTCTATCTCAACCGCGTAAATCAGGCCAAGCTCGTAAATGTTGACCGGTATTTCGGGGTCGAACACCGTCGCAATCGCCGCCAATAAAGCATCCTCACTCGGCCGCGCCGACGCGATAGCGGGTACGTCACCATCGGGGGTCCAAACGCTCAGATCACTCACGGCTACTCTCCTGCAACGCCGCCACCAGCGCGGACCACGGCAGGGTCACGCAGCGGGCGCGGGATGGAAACTCATGCACGGCTGAAAACGCCAGCAGCCGGTCGTCGCATTCGGGACAGACACCCGTCGATGCCAGCGCAGCGACCCGGTCTGCCA
>JAYVTX010000386.1:0-6371 GCA_043788425.1 Rhodospirillales bacterium | reverse complement strand
GCGAACTGCGCGCCAGTACTGGCCGTGACCTCCGCAATGCTCACGCCTATTTCCGCCGCACGGGCGTTGATCTTATCGTCCACGTCCGTAATGTTTCGCACGTATGTCACGCGCGGGTAGGCATGCCGCAACACGCGAACCAGCACGTCGAACACCGTCATCCCGCGCGCGTTACCGATATGGGCTAGGTCGTACACCGTGGGCCCACACACATAGAGGCGGATGTGTGCCGGATCGACGGGCGCGAACGCCTCGCGCCGCCGGGTAAGGCTGTTGTGGAAGTGGAGCATCGCGGCTGGGTAGGGCAGCCCGGCCCCGCTTGCAACGGTGCCTTGCACTGCCCGTCGATGCTGCTAAAACCGCGATTGAGAATGATTCGCAGCTACGAGGTTTCCGTGTCGCAAACGCTTCCCCGCTCCCCCCGCCTGTCCCGCGCCCTCGCCGTGTTTGGCCCGGGTCTGGTGGTTATGCTGGCCGATACCGACGTCGGTAGCATCATCACGGCCGGGCAGAGTGGCGCGCAGTGGGGCTACCGCCTGCTGCTGCTGCAGATTGTGCTCATGCCAATCCTGTACATGGTGCAGGAACTGACGGTGCGCTTGGGCATCTTCACCGGCCGCGGCCATGGCGAGTTGATCCGGGACACGTTCGGCGGCTTTTGGGCCTGGGTGTCGGTGGCTGGCCTGGCGATCGCAACCTTTGGCGCCTTAGTGACCGAGCTTTCGGGTGTCGCCGGCGTGGGCGAACTGTATGGCATCCCGCGTGTGATCAGCCTGACGCTGGCCACCGTGGCACTGCTTGCCGTGGTCATGACCGGGTCCTATCGCCGGGTCGAACGGGTCGCGATCGCCCTTGGCCTGTTTGAGCTGGCGTTCTTCGCGGTCGCCTGGTGGGCACACCCGAGTGTGAGCGACATGGCAGCGCAGGCCGTCGACATTCCGTTCCGCGAAAAAGAGTATCTGTACCTGGCCGCGGCCAACATCGGCGCCGTGATCATGCCCTGGATGGTGTTCTACCAACAGTCCGCGGTTGCCGATAAGGGTTTGAAGCCCGAGCATTTGCACGCCGCCCGGATCGATACGGCTGTGGGTGCCGTTGTGACGCAGCTGGTGATGGCCGCGGTCCTGGTGGCTGTCGCCGCAACACTCGGAAAGGCCGACCCGGAGTTCAACCTGAAGACGGTTGGAGAGATGAGTGGCGTGCTAACGCCGTTCCTGGGTGACGGGCTGGGTAAGTTGGTATTTAGCCTGGGCGTACTCGGCGCCGGCATGATCGCAGCCATCGTGGCGACGTTGGCGCTGGCCTGGGGTGTTGGTGAGGTTGCGGGCTTCAAGCGCTCGCTCAATCTGCAACCGGGTCAGGCGCGGGGGTTCTACGGCCTATACGCGGCGGCGGTTGTGGGCTGCGCGGTGCTGGTCGGGCTGTACCCGAATCTCGTGGATTTGAATGTTGGCGTACAGATTATGAATGCGCTGCTGCTGCCGATCGTGCTCGGGTTCCTGATTGCCCTGTCAGTTCGGGCGCTTCCGCCGGCAGTGCGGCTGCGGGGCATTTATATGTGGGTCCTGATCGTCGTCGTAGGGCTGACGACGGTGCTGGGCGTGTTCGGCGGTCTACAGGGCGTGGGGTTGGTCGGTTGAAAATGCTGCACTGCACCTGACATATCGGATGGTGCAGGAGGCCGGCGCGTGACCTCGATTGCTGACCAAGACGCGATGCCCGGCTGGCTTACGCTGCTCCTGGCGACATCATGCGCATTGATTATCGCCAACCTGTATTACGCACAGCCGCTCGTCGGTCCGATCAGCGCGAGCCTGGGCCTTTCACCCCAGGCAGCCGGACTGGTTGTTACCGTAACGCAGTTGGGGTACGGGGCCGGTTTGCTACTGCTCGTGCCCCTCGCCGACCTGATGGAGAACCGGCGGCTGGTTGTGCTGTGTCTGGTGGGCACGGTTCTGGCCCTGGCGGGTGCGGCGCTATCCAGGACCGCCGCGCCGTTCCTGACCTTTGCCGCCCTGATGGGACTGTGCTGCGTATCGATCCAGGTGCTGGTCCCCTACGCCGCGCATCTGGCACCCGAGGCGTCGCGCGGTCGCGTCGTCGGTAATGTCATGAGCGGCGTGATGCTTGGGATTATGCTGGCCCGGCCGGTATCGAGTTTCGGTGCCAGCATCCTGCCGTGGCATGAAGTTTTCGCGCTATCGGCCGCGCTGATGGCGGCGCTGGCGGCGGTACTCTGGTTCACGTTGCCCGAACGCCGGCCGGCGTCTGGCCTTCGTTACGGCGCGCTGCTCGGGTCGATGGCGGCACTGCTGCGCGACACTCCGGTGCTGCAGCGCCGGGCGGCCTATCACACATTCATGTTCGGCGCCTTCAGCCTGTTCTGGACTACAGTGCCGTTACTGCTGGCGCACACATACGGCCTGGGGCAGCGCGGTATCGCACTGTTCGGACTAGCCGGTGTGGCGGGGGCGATTGTGGCGCCGCTGGCTGGGCGGGCGGCGGATCGCGGCTGGGGCGCGCGCGGCACCGGGCTTACCATGGGCGTTGTGGCGGCAGCGTTTCTGCTGGCACGGGTTGGGTTGTGGGGCGGCGGTGTTGGATTGGCCTGCCTGGTTGTGTCGGCGATCGTGCTGGACGCAGGCGTAACGGCGGCGCTGATTTTTAGTCAGCGCGCCATCTTTGCCCTGGGCCCGGCCGCACGTGGTCGCCTAAACGGGCTGTTCATGGCCATCTTCTTTTTGGGTGGGGCGGCCAGTTCGGCCATCGGCGCGTGGGCCTATGCGGCGGGGGGCTGGTCCCTGGCGACCTGGGCTGGCCTGGCCCTACCGGCCGCTGCGTTGGCGTGGTTCGCAACAGAGCATCGGGTCTAAAAGGTTCAACTATATGAATGTCCGGTGGCCGCACCCGACCGGGTGTTAATAGCGGCTTGCGTCTTCACCGGGGCTGAGTAGGAACACTTAGTACATTCGCTCGCGATACGCTTTCTCAATCCGCGCATCAGCTACATCGGCCTCAAAGCCCTCAATCTGGTCGGCGATGATGCGGCCCAGCGTCGGGAACTCGGACCGCTCGATTTGGGCAGCCGGGTCCCATAGACGGCTGCGGCGCAACGCTTTGGCGCAGTGGAACATGACGGCGGTAATCGCGATCACCAGACCGGTTTTCGGCGTCCGTCCCTGCACGGCGGCCCCGGCCAAAGCGTCCGCATCGGTCGATAGCCGGGCGGTACCGGTAACACGCAACGTCTCATCGATGCCGGGTACGAAGAAGATCAAACCAACGGCCGGGCTGGTCAGCATGTTACGAAAACTATCGACGCGGTTATTGCCCGGCCGGTCCGGGATCAGCAGCGTGCGGTCGTCCAGCACCTGCACAAAGCCCGGCGGATCTCCGCGGGGGCTGGCGTCGACCTGCCCCTGCCCATCTGCACTTGCCAGCACCAAAAACGGGCACAGCCGCAAGAAGTGCCGGGCGTGCTTATCCAGCGCCGGCAGGGCCTTATCGGCCGCCATGTCGCTGACCGCGCCCATGTGCGCGCGTAGGGAATCGAGATCCATCATCCCGCCAGCGCCAGCCGCGCCGCCGCCCGGTCCCGGCCCATCAGCGGCAGTAGGTCCCGCAGCTCCGGCCCATGGTCCTCACCGGTCAACGCCAGCCGTAGCGGCAGGAATAGCGGCTTGCCTTTGCGCCCGCTGGCCGGCTTCAGGGCGCTCATCCAAGTGGTAAATACGTCGTTATCCCAGGGTTCGGCCGGCAGCGTATCCAGCGCCTGGCGCAGGTATTCCTCCTCCCCATCGATCATGGGCGGGACGATGCTACCAGCCACGACATCCCACCAGCCGCGTGCCTCGTTCAACAAATCCAGGTTGCCGCGCACTGCGAACCAAAATGCGGCCGTGGCACCAGGCGGCAAACGGTCCTGCACGGCGTCGAACGGCAGATCGTGCAGCACCCGGCGGTTCAGCGCCAGCAATTGCCGGCCGTCGAACCGGGCGCTGCTATGGCTGACATGGCTCAGGTCATACGTGGGCGCCAGCGCGTCCGGAGCCGCAGCCACTGCATTATCCGAACTACCGAGCGTCGCCAAATACCCCGTCAGCGCCGCCGGTTCGATGCCGTCACCACGTAGGCTGCGCAGCGATAAACCGCCAATGCGCTTCGATAATTTGCCACCTTCTTGATCGACCAGCAGCGGCAGATGGGCAAACCGCAGGTTTTTTGGCCGGCCCCCAAGCGCGGCGTAAATGTCGATCTGGATGCCGGTATTGGTCACATGATCCTCACCGCGCACGATGTGGGTAATGCCGGACGCCAAATCGTCCACGACCGACGTGAAGGTATAGAGCGGCGTGCCATCGGCGCGGATAACGACCGGATCGGACACGGCGGTCAGTTTCACGGCGCGGGGGCCGAGCACCATGTCACCCCACTCGGCCGGGTAGCCGGACAGAAGGAAACGCCAATGCGGCTGCTTGCCATTCGCCTCGGCTGTTGCGCGCTGTTCGGGCGTCAGTTTCAGCATCGCGCGGTCATAGAGCGGCGGCTGGCTGCGCTTGACGCGTAGTTCCCGCTTGACCGCCAGCTCCTCCTCGCTCTCAAAACACGGGTATAGTCGGCCTGACGCCTTCAGCTTGTCAGCAGCCTCCGTATAAAGGGCCAGCCGGTCGGATTGGCGGTATTCTTCATCCCATTGCAGGCCGAGCCAGCGCAGATCGTAGCGGATCGCGTCCTCGTACTCGGCGCGCCCGCGTTCGGTGTCGGTATCGTCGATGCGAAGCAGAAAGTGGCCGCCATGCCGCCGGGCCAGCAGATAGTTGGCCAGCGCCACGCGGGCATTACCGACGTGCAGCAGACCGGTGGGGCTGGGTGCAAAGCGGAGTTTCACCTCCGACCCTCACCTGGTGTCTCCTCAGGGTCGTCATCGCTGAACGACACTTGGCGTGGGTCGATCGCGCGCCAATCCCGTTCCTCGGGCGGCGCCCGTTCCTCGGAAAACGCTGCGGCATCCGCGGCACTCCGCCATCCGGCCGGCCCTGCCTCTAGCACCTCCGCGTTTTCGCCATACGCATGCCAGGCCGCCAGCACGTCGACTGCAGGCATACCGGCGGCGCGGCAGCGTTCGATGCTGTCCCGCACGTATCGCCGGGCAAAAAGGTTGGCGTGATCGAGGTTCACGAACCCCTTCACGTCCTCGACAATGCCGTCCTCGGCCCCGTCGGACAGGTCGAGGATCCGCACGCGCCAGCCATCATTGGGCATTACGGGGTCCGTCATGCCACCAGCCCCGTAAAGCCATTGGTGATGGGGTAGCGCCGGTCACGGCCGAACGCGCGGGGGGTGATTTTCACCCCGGGTGGGGCCTGGCGGCGTTTATACTCGGCGCGGTCCAGCATTTTCCAAACCCGCAGCACCGTCGCCCGATCCTGCCCGGCAGCGACCAGCGCATCGACGGACTGCTCATGCTCCACCAAGCCTAGCAGAATGGCGTCGAGTGTCGCATAGGGCGGCAGGCTATCCTGATCCGTTTGGCCTGGTTTCAGCTCTGCAGATGGCGGTTTGGTGATCACCCGCTCCGGCATCACCGGCCCGTTTGGGCCCAGCGCGCCGGCCGGCACATGCGCATTCCGCCAGCGACATAGGTCGAACACCGTCGTTTTGTACACGTCTTTCAGCACCGAATAGCCGCCGCACATATCGCCGTATAACGTTGCGTAACCCACCGACATCTCGGACTTATTGCCCGTGGTCAGCACCATGTCGCCAAACTTGTTCGACAGCGCCATCAGCAGCAGGCCGCGGGTGCGGGACTGGATGTTCTCCTCCGTCACGTCGGGCGCCCGGCCATGGAATAGCGGGGCCAGCGCCTCATCTACCGCGTCCATGGCGGGGGTGATGGCGACGGTGTCGCAACGTATGCCCAGCAGCCGGGCGCAGTGCGCCGCGTCCTCCAAGCTATCCGGCCCGGTGTAGGGGCTCGGCAGCATGACGGTGCGGACACGTGCCGGCCCCAGCGCATCGACAGCAACGGCAGCAGAGATTGCGCTGTCGATCCCGCCCGACAGACCGAGCAGGACGCCGGGGAAGCGGTTTTTCTCCACATAATCGCGCAGTCCGGTCATCAGGCAGCGGTAGATCAGCGCCAGGCGGTCCTGGGCCGGCGGCAACGGCTGCGGGACGCACGTTCGGATGCCGTCACCAGTCCATTCGGTCATCGCGACCGTGTCTGCAAACGCCGAAACCTGCATCGCCAAAGACCGGTCGGCATTCAGTACAAAGCTGGCCCCGTCGAACACCAGCTCGTCCTGTCCACCGACCAGGCCCACGAATACGAACGGTAGACCGGTCTCCACCACGCGCGACACGCCCAG
>JAYVTX010000385.1:0-7491 GCA_043788425.1 Rhodospirillales bacterium | reverse complement strand
TGACCCAGGGCATGATCCAGAAGCTTTGCCGGACCGGCCAGCTCCGGGTGGATGGCCGCAGGGTCGACGCGGCTTGCCGCCTCGCGCCGGGACAATCCGTGCGCGTGCCGCCGCTCCCCGATGGCCCGCCTCCTCCACCCGAGATCGCACCTTTGGACCCTGCGACCGCTCGTGAACTGGAGCACATGGTCATCTACCGGGACGACGCGGTCATCGTCGTGAACAAGCCGCATGGACTGCCGGTGCAGGGCGGTCCTGGCATCGTTCGCCATCTGGACGGCATGATGGAGGGTTTCCGCCTGGATGCCGGCGACAAGCCGCGGCTGGTGCATCGTATAGACAAGGATACCAGCGGGTTGCTGCTTCTGGCCCGAACCCCCGGCGTTGCCGCCAAGCTGGCCGCGGCATTTCGCAGCCGCATCGTGCATAAAACCTATTGGGCGATCGTGGCGGGCCGGCCTTCGCCGCAGGCCGGCCAGATCGACGCGCCGCTGGTCAAGTTCGGCGGCTTGCGCGGCGGCGAGCGCGTGGCCGTCGCGGAAGCCGGAGAGGAAGCCGCGTCCAGTGCGCTGACCGACTACCGGACGCTGGACGCCGCGGGAAAAAGATTGGCCTGGCTCGAGATGTCTCCCTTGACCGGGCGCACCCATCAATTGCGCGTACATTGCGCAGCCCTGGGAACACCCATCGTCGGCGACCGCATGTATGGTGGCGAGCGAAGCCAGGTCGAGGGCCTGCCGGAAAAGCTGCATTTGCATGCCCGGCGGTTATCCTTTCCGCACCCGGGGGGAGGCACGCTGACGCTGGAAGCCGAGTTGCCTGCCCATATGCGCGAGACGTTCCGCACGATCGGCTTCATTGCCCCGGCAGTCGCGGCGCCAGACCGGCACTGAAATTGCCGCTAATCGGGCCTCACGCAGCGGCGCATAATCGGCTAGAAGGTGCCAGATGAGGTCGACCAAACTGCCCCGCAAATCTCCCTTCCGCCCGTGGTTGTGGGGGGGGGGCGCCATCGCCGTATTCGCGGTCGCCGGCTATGTCGTGCTCGCCTCCGCCCTGGATGCTGGCCGCCTGCAGCGGGACTTGCAGGATGCGGTGTTGCGCCAGACCGGCCGCGAACTGACTGTTTCCGGCGGTGTCCATCTGCGTGCCGGGTTGTCGACGGAAATCGAGGTGGACGATGTCGGGCTGGCCAATCGGTCGGGCGGCTCGCGCCCGCAAATGCTGACCGCCAAACGGGTGCGTGCGCACCTGGCCTTGCTGTCGTTGCTGTCGGGCAATCCCGTAATCTCCGGCCTGGTTATCGAACAGCCCGACCTTTTGCTGGAACGATCGGCGGACGGCACGCCGAACTGGCAGTTCTCGCCGGAGAAGCACGCGCTCTACGCGGGCCAGGGAGGAAGCACCGGCGGGGGCGGCAACGGCCGGGTGCAAATACGTTCGTTCAGTCTGGTTGGCGGCCAGGCGACCTGGCAGCCCGTCCAGGGTCAGCCCGTCGTGGTCCAGATCGGGCAGTTGGTGGTGACCGAAGCCGGTCCCGACGCTCCGATGGTTCTGCGCTTCGACGGCACGCGGTCCGGGGCTGCAATTAGTGTCCGTGCAAGCTCCGGCTCTCTGCAACGGCTCCAGGGTGGGCCGGTCAGCGCGTTGGCCGGGTTGTGGCCCGTCGAAGTGGACGCACGGATTGCGGACGCGACCCTGCATCTGGAAGGCGGCGTCAGCCACCCCGACCAGGGCCGCGGCTGGCAACTGCGGGTGACGGCAACGGCTCCCAAGCTGGAAGAGCTGAACGTAATGCGGCCGTCGCCGGCTCTGCCGCCGCTTCGTGACGTGACTGCGGCGGCCGTTCTCTCAGATGGCAGCCTCGGGGAATGGCGCGCCTCGCAAGTGTCCCTCAAGGCCGGCCCTTCCGACCTTTCGGCGTGGGCAGCCGGCCTGAACCTGAACGCCGTCAGCCTTTCTGCTCCTGGTCCGGGGCAGCTTATGCAACTGAATGCGGATGGCAGCTATCGCGACGCCCCGCTGCGGATCGGTATTACCGCGATGCAGCCCGACATTATCGGTGCGGGCGGGGGCGCCGGCGGGCCGGTGCACCTGACCCTCGATGCCCAGGCCGCCGGAGCCACGCTGTCGGTGCACGGCACGGTGCCACCTGGGTTGAACCAGGGCGGACTGGACGCGATCGTGGCCTTTCACGCGCCGGATCTTGCCGCGCTCTCGCCTTTGGCGGGCCGCAAATTGCCCGATGCCCACGATGTGGCGGTGAATGCGCAGGTCGGGGATGCCGGGGTCAAACTGCGAGGGGTAGCGTTGCGCAACCTGACTGTCGCCTCATCGCTCGGTGATTTGGCCGGCGATCTCACCATCCTCTGGACGCCGCGCGTGACCATCGACGGCACGCTCTCGTCACGCGTGCTGAACCTGGATGGCGTGTTGCCAGGGGGCCTGGCCGGCGTTTTGCCCACAATCTGGCCAGCACCGGACGCAACGGGGCAGGCGGTCATGCCGCAATCTGCGCCGCCCCGGTTCGCGGGCGGTGCTGCCGTGCCGGTGTTCCCAGCCCTGCCAGCCGCCGCGGCGGACAAAACGATACTGGCCCGTTTGCGGACCACCGATGCGGATTTGAACCTTTCGGCGGGGGAACTGGTCGTCGCAGGCCGGCACTACACCGACATGCAAGCCCATTTGCAGCTGGCCGATGGCAAACTCGCGCTGAACCCGTTCCGGGCCGAGGCACCGGAGGGTGCCATGGTCGGAGGCGCCTCCATCGACGCCAGTTCGGACCAACCGCCAGTGGCTGCCACCCTGCGTTCGCCCGCCATTGCCGCCGATGCGTTGGCCAGCGCGCTCGGCTACCCGGGCGACGCCACCGGCACCGTGCAGGTCGACGCACAGCTGAGTGGCGTGGGACAGACCTGGCCTGAAATCCAGGCAAGCCTTAACGGCCATGTGGGTCTGGCGATGGTCGGCGGCACAATCGAGGACAGCCTGGTTCAGGGGATACTCGGGACCGCGCTGGACGCCTCGGGGATACAATCGTTCGGCGGCGGCACCAGCCAGGTTCGCTGCCTGGCGCTGCGCGTCGATCTGACGCATGGGCGGGGCGTCGTCCGCGCCCTCGCTGCCGACACCTCGCGGCTGGCGTTGGACGGGAATGGGTCTTTCGATCTCGGCGCCGGTACCGCGGATTTTCATCTGCGCCCGCGAATCCGTCTCGGCCCGACGGAAGTGGCTGCCCCCGTGGCACTTCGCGGCACGTTCGGACAGATGCGCGCCACGCTCGATCCAGTGGTGAACGGTGGCCGCTATGGATTGACGATCGGATCCGCCCCGGCCGGGCCATCGAGCTGCGGGGCCAAACTGGCGCTGGCACGCGGCGGGCTCGGCGGACCTATGCCGCAGGCAGTCCCCCCGACACCGGATCTGGGTTTGACGGTCATCCGCAAGCCGAGGGATCTTCTTAAAGGCCTGTTTCACTGAAGCGCTTCTGGGACACCGCCCAGATCGTCCAAGACGGTGATCGCTACGCCGTTCAGCTCGACAACCGGCCGATGCGGTTGCCCGGCGGTCCCCTGCTATCGTTGCGGATACGCCCACTTGCCGAGGCGATCGCGAGCGAGTGGCAGGCAGCCGGCGGTGGCAAGGGCGGAAGCTGGTCCGCCTACGACGTTCCACTGACCCGTATAGCCTGCACCGCGCAGGAGCGTGTATCGGCCGATCCGGCCGCCATCGTTGCAGTGCTTGTGCAGTACGCAGCGGCCGATCTGCTCTGCTACAGGGCAGAAGCACCGGCAGCGCTCGTGGATCGCCAGACACGAGATTGGCAGCCTTGGCTGGACTGGGTGCAGGACCGCTATGCGGTGGAACTGCGCGTTGTCCACGGCCTCACCCATGCGGACCAACCCGATCGATCGCTGGCTGCGATGCATAAGGTTCTGGTTGTCCGCAGCGCGTTCGAACTGGCCGGTCTGGCGGTACTTGTTCCGGCCCTTGGCAGCCTGGTGCTCAGCCTCGCCGTGGCAGATGGCGCGTTGGACGCCGGTGCAGCCCATGATTTGGCGCTGCTGGACGAGTTGTATCAGGCCGAGAAATGGGGCGACGATCATGAGGCTGTGGTGCGGCGACAGCACATTGCGGCGGATGTCGAGAGTGCGGCGCAATTCATTGGCTTGGTGACATAAGAAGATCAAGGCCAGGCTTTCTTTTTTGAAAAAAAGAAACAAAAAACTTTTGTTTGTTAGTGCGTCGATTGTATCGAGGCAGTGTATAGGCGGATGGCTGGTTGGTGGACTGGTGCGTTTAGGGCGCGCTTTTTCCGGCTTAGTGGCTCGAACAGATCGAATACGATTCGCACAGGAAGGTTTTCCACACCGGAGGATATCGGGATATTTATCCGGCTTCGTTGCATATCCGTAAACGTGGCGACGTTTTGCGGCATGCCATCGATCGCGACCTTGATCACCCGTTCGCCACCCGATTTCACGGCCAGGACATCCAGCTCCAACTCCAGGACACTGCCCGCAGCCAATCCTGCCGGGCGATTAAACAGCAGCGTTGCCCGAGATCCGTCGGACCAGAAAGTTCCAGCGTCATCCTCGACCCATCCGAAGCCGAGCAGGGGTGCCAGGGTGATCGACTGCACCCGGAATGGCGGTGCGGGCAAGCTCGGTAGTGGCACAAGCGTCGCCACTTTTCCGTCAAGCGTATTATCGACCCCGTTTGCGCAAAGCATCCCCTGGTTGTTATTGATACATAGGGTGCCTTGCGGCATCACCGCCTGACTGACGAAGTGGACCGCATCCGGCAGGAAAAACCGCAGCTCGCCAGGAGCGAGCTTGCGTTCCAAAGCGTCGGACAAAGACACCCGGCAATCATATCCTGCAGGTTGGCGCGCAGTTCGCACCTCCGTGAGTCTAAGACCTGCACGAATGGCAAGAAGGCGCAGCAAATCGGCCGGCGCATTCACGAGGTTGCAGGCGGGAGCGATACGCAGGAAGACCGCATTTTTCGGCATGATAAAGGGCGGGGCCGCCTGATCGACGCCGGCAAGGACTCTGTGTTCTGCCAATCGCATTGGCGCGGTATCGAACACCTGCAGCGCAAGAGCGGTGGCGAACAAAGCCGCACTGGCACCAGCGGGTAGACGTGCGGCAAGCAGTGCCACGGACCCCAGCATCGATGCATAACCGACTAGCCAAAAAGCCCGTCCGCTGGATTGGAGGGCGGCGAATATCTGCTTCCAGGGGGCCAACGGAAACGGCAGCACCAGCCAGTGTCCGGCATAAACTCTCGGAGTCAGTGCAAACAAAACCAATGCGCCGAGCGGTATCAGGATAGCCCACAGTGATGCGCGCGTCAGACCGCTCAGCCTGTTACGGAGCAGGCAATACGCCGCCGCCGCATCCAGCAGCAGCACGCCAACGCCCTGGTAATTGAACCCCTCGTATTGGCCGCCCGTCGCGTCGATCACCGGTAGGGTCGCGCCGAACAGGCCCGACATCTGCGGCCAGAATGGCGACAACAGGTTCATCGAATAGGTGCCGAAACCCGGCGCACCCGATTTATTGAATCCGCCAAGCAGCACAAGCAATCCGATCGGGCCCAGGCACACCGACCCGTATGAGACGAGCTGGCGGGGCCAGCTACGGGGATTGTGCAAGATCGACTGCAACGCGGGTGCGCTGAGCACGATGGCGCCAAACACGAACAGGTAGGGATGCACCAGGATCGACACGCACAGCAGCAGGGCGGCTGGCCACCACGGCCGTTCCGGTTGCAACATCATTCGAAGCGACAGCCCCAGACAGCCAAGCAGCAAGAAATGGCCCAAAAGATTGATGTGATGCTCGCGCATCAACCACGCAGGGCAAAGAATCGACAATCCTGCAACGGTGAGTGCCGCCACCCATTGCGGTCCGCGGGTCTGCGAGCCAAATCCTCGAAACGCATAAACTGCCGCTACAGGCTGCAAGACCCAGCACAGCGCAAGCCAGAATCCGAGCAAGTTACGCGACACGCCGGTAAGGCTCGCGCAGATCTTCGCCATCAGCGACATTGCGGGATTGCTGTCGGTCATGACGATGCTACGTCCGACAGGCCAAGCCAGGTCGGGGGCGGACAACAAGGGCCAGTGCCAGCCTGGTGCCTGGTAGGCGAGATGTCCGGTAAGGGCTATGGCAGGATCGCCAGCGGGCATGACCCACAACCCGCCGGTGCCCAGAAGCGTCGCCGCCGGTATCATCGCCCATAGGCCGAACAGCCCAACCGCTATGGCGAGAATGTAGGTGCCTCTGCCCGTCACGCGGTCATCCCGACCCCAGCGCCCGCAGCGCGTCGCCGCGTTCGAACATGCGCAGCAGCAGCCGCATTGCGGCTCCACGCGGGCTTTCCAGCCTGGGGTCGCGTTCCAGCAAATGGGCGGCATCGCGGCTCGCCATCTGCAATAGGTCGTCCCGCTCGGCGATGTCGGCCAGCCGCCAGCCAGGTTGGCCGGATTGCCGCTTGCCGAGCGGATCGCCGCCGCCGCGAATACGGAAATCCTCGTCGGCTATGGCAAAACCGTCCTCGGTGTCGCGCAACATGACCAGGCGGCGGCGGGCCGTATCGGTCAGTCCGTCATCGTGCAGCAACAGGCAGTAGCTGGCCGCCGTTCCGCGCCCGACGCGGCCGCGCAGCTGATGCAACTGCGCCAGGCCGAACCGCTCAGCGTGCTCGACGACCATCACGCTGGCGGCCGGCACGTCGACCCCTACCTCGATAACCGTGGTGGCCACCAGCAACCGGGTGCGGCCCTCTGCGAAGTCGAGCAGCGCCCGCTCGCGGACTGCCGTATCGAGCTGACCGTGCGCCAGCCCGACGGCATCGCCGAAACGCGTCTGCAGCATCGCAAACCGGGCTTCTGCCGCCGCCACATCCAGGAACTCGCTTTCGGTGACGATGGGGCACACCCAGAATATCTGGTCGCCGCGGCCCAGGGCGCGTGCGATCGCGTCGACCATATCGGGCAGGGTGGCGATGCTGTGCAGGCTGGTGCGGATCGGCGGCCGGCCGGCCGGCTTCTCGGTCAGGCGGCTGACCGCCATCTCGCCCCACTGGGTCAGCAGCAGGGTGCGCGGGATCGGGGTTGCGGTCATCACCAGCACGTCCGTTGCCGCTCCCTTGCCGCCCAGCGAAAGCCGCTGGTCCACGCCGAACCGATGCTGTTCGTCGATGACGGCCAGTGCCAGATCGCGGTAAGCGACACCCTGCTGAAACAGGGCGTGGGTGCCGACCGCCAGTTGTATGCGACCGGATTGCAAGCCGAGAAGGGCGTTGCGGCGCGCCACTCCCTTCACCGACCCGGTCAGCAGCGCGACCGGTATCGGGCATATCCTGGTCAGCGTTCGGTGATGCTGACGGGCCAGTGTTTCCGTTGGCGCCATCATCGCCGCCTGCGCCCCAGCCTCCGCCGCGCGCAGCATTGCCATCGCGGCAACCAGCGTCTTGCCCGAT
>JAYVTX010000384.1:0-5310 GCA_043788425.1 Rhodospirillales bacterium | reverse complement strand
GTCACAATTAACCGCGTGGCAAAAGTCGTAAAGGGCGGACGCCGGTTCGCGTTTGCCGCGTTGGTCGTTGTGGGTGATCAAAAGGGTCGGGTTGGCTACGGCGCCGGAAAGGCCCGCGAAGTCCCAGAAGCGATCCGCAAAGCGACTGAGCGGGCGAAAAAGACCATGATACGCGTTCCGTTGAAGGAAGGCCGTACGCTGCATCATGACGTGGAGGGTACGTTCGGTGCCGGCCATGTACTGCTTCGATCCAGCACGGCTGGGACGGGTATCATTGCAGGCGGTCCGATGCGCGCTGTGTTTGAAACACTGGGTATCGGTGACGTGGTGGCCAAAAGCTTTGGCAGTCGTAACCCGCATAACATGGTGAAGGCGACATTTGCTGCACTGACCCGCTGCGCCAGTCCGCGGTCGGTTGCTGCGCGCCGAGGCAAGAAGGTGTCGGACATTCTTGGCAAGCGCGATGAGTTGGAGGCGGGCGATGTCGGATAGTCCCGTTGGAAAAGTTCGCGTGACGCAGGTTGCGTCCGGCCTGGGACGTAGAAAGAACCAGATTGGCACTTTGATCGGCCTGGGCTTGAACAAGATACGCTCGACTCGGGTGTTGGAAGATACGCCCGCGGTCCGCGGTATGATCCGCACGGTCCAGCACTTGGTGCGGACGGAGGATGTGAAGTGAAGCTAAACGAACTACGCGATAACCGGGGCGCGCGTCTAAAGTCCAAGCGCCTCGGTCGCGGTATCGGGTCCGGCAAGGGCAAGACGTCGGGTAAGGGCGTTAAAGGCCAGAAGGCGCGTGAGGGTGTGTCTTTGAACGGGTTCGAGGGCGGACAGCTACCGATCTATCGGCGCCTGCCGAAGCGCGGCTTCACTAACATCTTCCGCAAGGAATACGCCCCGGTAAACCTTGGTTCGATCAGCAAAGCGATTGCAGCGGGCCGGTTAAACGCGAATGAGGCGGTGACCGAGGCTGCTCTGGCAGCCGCCGGCCTCGTACGCTTGGCAAAGGTCGATGGCGTAAGGCTGCTTGGTATGGGCGCGATCAACCAGCCGATCCGGGTCACCGTTTCCGGCGCATCGGCGACGGCGATCGCAGCGGTCGAAGCGGCAGGCGGAACGGTCACGTTGTTGGGCGTACCAGTTGCGACTCCGGAACAACCCGGCGCTGAGCAGCCGGCGGCGTAAGCTTGCGCTTTGGCGCCCGCACGCGGCACAGTGCGGGCAGAAAAGGAAAACAGGGCGGCGGGCGGGAGTAAACCGGTCGCCGTCCGACGCTTGACGGAGGAAACCCGATGGCCTCGGCAGCAGAACAACTCGCATCGTCCATGAGCCTCGGCAGCTTCTCCAAGGCGACGGAGCTGAAAGCGCGAATTTGGTTCACGCTTGGGGCGTTGCTCGTGTATCGCATCGGTACCTACATTCCTGTCCCCGGTGTCGACGCTTCGGTGATGGGCGAGATGCTTGCTCAGCATGGCAGTGGCATTCTGGGCATGTTTGATATGTTCAGCGGCGGCGCGCTCGGTCGTATGACCGTGTTCGCTTTGAACATTATGCCGTATATCAGTGCGTCGATCATTGTCCAATTGATGGCCGGCGCTGTCCCATCGCTCGAAGCGCTCAAGAAAGAAGGCGAGACCGGCCGTAAGAAGCTAAACCAGTACACCCGCTATCTAACTGTGCTTATTGCGCTGATCCAATCTTACGGTATCGCGGTGGGGCTGGAAGGTATGCATGGTAATTTCGGCGCCGCCGTAATCGAGCCCGGTCTCTTCTTCCGTGTCTCCTGCGTCGTGACGCTAGTGGGCGGCACGATGTTTCTGATGTGGATCGGCGAACAGATCACCGCGCGTGGTATTGGCAATGGCACTAGCCTGATCATTTTTGCCGGCATCGTCGCAAACCTCCCAAGTGCGCTGGTGAGGTTGCTGGAACTTGGCCGGACGGGTGCGTTGTCGCCCGTCTTCATTTTGCTATTCATAGTGATCGCCATAGCCGTTGTGGCGTTCGTGGTATTTATGGAGCGTGCCCAGCGACGGGTGACGGTCCAGTACCCAAAGCGACAAGTCGGGCAGCGCATGTTTGGCGGCGATAGTACGCACATGCCGTTAAAAGTGAACACGGCCGGGGTAATCCCCCCCATCTTTGCTAGCTCCATTTTGTTGATCCCGGCCACGATCGCAGGCTTTGCTAGCAACGATCCTAACTCCTGGCTGGCGTGGTTTGCGCAAAAGTTTGCGCACGGTGAGCTGATGTACATGATCACCTATGCTGGTATGATCTTGTTCTTCTCGTACTTCTACACCGCCATTGTCTTCAACACGGAGGAGACAGCTGATAACCTGAAGAAATACGGTGGCTTCATCCCCGGCGTCCGGCCTGGCAGCAATACGGCCCAGTACTTTGATACGATCCTCACGCGGCTCACGACCGTAGGCGCCGTCTATCTCGCCATCGTTTGCCTATTGCCGGAAATTCTCATCGCTCGGTACGGCGTTCCGTTCTACTTCGGTGGCACGAGTCTGATGATTATTGTGTCGGTGACCATGGACACGGTTACGCAAATCCAGTCACACTTGCTGGCGCATCAATACGAAGGGCTCATCCGTAAGGGCCGCGTGAAGGGACGTCCGCGTTGAATTTAATTTTGTTGGGCCCGCCAGGTGCGGGCAAGGGTACTCAGGCCAAGCGCCTGGAGCATCTACACGGGATGGCGCAGGTTTCGACCGGCGACATGCTGCGGGCGGAGGTGAAGGCCGGATCTGAGATCGGGCAGCGCGCCAAGGCAGTTATGGAGCAGGGCAAGCTCGTCAGCGACGAGATTATCATTTCGATGCTCGAGATGCGCATCGGCCAACCGGACGCAGAACGAGGTTTTATCCTCGACGGTTTTCCGCGTACGGTGCCGCAGGCAGTGGCTCTGGACGAGATGCTGGCTCGTGGTGGCATGCAGATCGATATCGTTATCGAATTGTGTGTGGATGACGCGGCGCTGACTGACCGGATAGCGGGCCGTTTCACGTGCGCCAAATGTGGAGCCGGCTATCACGACATGTTCCATCGCCCGCATGTTGAGGGGACGTGCGATATTTGCGGCGCGCACGAGTTCGCGCGCCGCGCCGACGATAAGCGGGAGACAGTCGCCGCCCGACTTGAGGCCTACCACAGTCAGACCGCACCCATTCTGCCGCATTATCGGGAGAAAGGCCGGCTTGTTACCCTTGATGGTATGAAGCCTATGGACGACGTCACGGCCAAAGTCGAAGCCGCACTCGCTCATGTGCGGGAGATAGCGTTCACTAAGAGTTGATTGGCGGGCATTGACTCGTTCCCCAGGCGCGCTATACAGCGGTACTCATGCCGCAGTGTTGCTGGCTGGCACTTTCTATTGCAAAAAGCCTCCAGCGCAGTAGCTGGGCGGAATTCATTTTAGTCTCGGCATTCCAGCATGTACCGAGGCGTCAGGAGTTTAAAGCGTGGCGCGTATTGCCGGTGTGAATATCCCTACCAACAAGCGGGTGCTGATAAGCCTACGTTACATCTACGGCATCGGCCCGACCAATGCCGTCGCCATTTGTACGAAGTTGAATATCCCTGACGATCGCCGGGTCAACCAGCTGTCGGACGAGGAGGTGTTGCGCATCCGTGAGTTGATCGACCGGGACTACCGAGTCGAGGGCGACCTCCGTCGCGAGGTCGCGATGAATATTAAGCGTCTCATGGATCTCGGGTGCTACCGTGGGCTCCGCCACCGTCGTGGTCTGCCGGTGCGTGGCCAGCGGACACACACGAATGCGCGCACCCGGAAGGGTAAGGCGGTCGCGATCGCCGGTAAGAAGAAGGTTACGAAGTAATGGCGAAGCCCGCAGCCGCGCGCACGAAGAAAAAAGAACGTAAGAATATTATCGCTGGCGTGGCTCACGTTGCTGCGACGTTCAATAATACAGTCATCACCATCACGGACGCGCAAGGTAACACGATTGCCTGGTCCAGCGCCGGCGTGCAGGGCTTCAAGGGGTCTCGAAAGAGCACGCCTTACGCCGCCCAGGTCGCGGCCGAGGACGCGGGCAAGAAGGCGCGCGAACATGGTATGGAAACACTCGAAATCGAGGTGAGCGGTCCCGGTTCTGGTCGCGAGAGTGCATTGCGCGCTCTGCAGGCGGTCGGCTTTGGTATTTCCGCCATTCGCGACATGACGCCGATCCCGCACAACGGTTGCCGCCCGCGTAAGCGCCGCCGGGTCTGATATCGCCGCCTAAATCGATACGGGGCCGTCGTTGGGCGGTCCCGCCTTATGCTTTTGGAGACACAGCCGTGGTGCTGCAACGGAATTGGCAGTCGCTGATCAAGCCCGAGAAACTGGGCGTCGAACCCGGGTCTGACCCGCATCGAATTGCGACCGTTGTGGCTGAACCGCTGGAACGCGGCTTCGGCATGACGCTCGGCAACGCAGTGCGTCGTGTGCTGCTGTCAAGCTTGCAGGGTGCGGCCGTGACCGCTGTCGAAATTCGCGGCGTTCTACACGAGTTTAGTTCTATCCCTGGTGTTCGGGAGGATGTGACGGACATCGTCCTCAACATCAAGCAGCTTGCGTTGCGGATGCACGGCGAGGGCCCCAAGCGGATGGTGCTTGAGGCGACCGGACCCGGTGAGGTAACCGCCGCTCAGATCGATACTGGCCACGACATCGACGTGATGAATCCCGACCTCGTGATTTGCACGCTGGATGACGGCGTGAAGCTGAGCATGGCGTTCACCGTCAACCTGGGCAAGGGCTACGTGCCCGCCATGGGTAACCGCCCGGAGGACGCGCCGATTGGGTTGATCCCAATCGATGCCATTTACTCGCCTGTAAAGCGCGTGAGTTACAAGGTTGAGCCTACCCGCGTAGGCCAGGTGACCGACTATGACCGGCTGTTGCTGCAGGTTGAGACGAACGGCGCCGTAACGCCCGAAGATGCGGTAGCATTGGCTGCCCGAATTCTACAGGATCAGCTGCAGCTGTTCATCAACTTTGACGAGCCGCAGCTTGCCCGTACTGATGAGATCCAAGACGACCTTCCGTTCAATCGTAACCTGCTTCGTAAGGTCGATGAACTCGAACTCTCGGTCCGAAGCGCCAACTGCCTCAAGAACGACAACATCGTTTACATTGGCGACCTAGTTCAAAAGTCGGAGCAGGAGATGCTGCGTACCCCGAACTTTGGCCGTAAATCGCTGAACGAGATCAAGGAAGTGCTGACCGCCATGGGCCTTGGCCTTGGCATGAGCGTGACCGGTTGGCCGCCCGAAAACATTGAAGACCTGGCCAAG
>JAYVTX010000383.1:0-2845 GCA_043788425.1 Rhodospirillales bacterium | reverse complement strand
ACGGAAGCACACCCGGCGAGCAAGGGGAGCAGAATCAACCAGCGCATCGCCCAACCATGCGTGACCCGGAACGCCCTGACCAGCAGCCTCGCCCACGCGCACCCGGTCAGATATGGTGTAGCCAGCAAGCAGGAACCTCCATGGGCCAACCCCGGCCAGACGACACCGTCAAGAGCGCGATCCGCGACAAAGCAATGGCCCTCGGCTTTCACGCCATCGGCTTCGCCCCCGCAACGCTGAGTGCCGGCGCCCATCAGCGCCTGGCCGCCTTCCTGGCTGCCGGCCACCACGGCGAAATGGCGTGGATGGCGGACCGTGCCGACGAACGGGCCGACCCCCGCAGGCTATGGCCCGACGCCCGTACGGTCATCGCACTCGGGCTGTCGTACGCCCCCACTCACGACCCGCTGGCCGTATTGACCCAGCCCCGCCACGGAGCCGTCAGCGTCTACGCCCAGGGCCGCGACTACCACCAGGTCGTAAAAGGCATGCTGAAGCATCTGGCCGCCTTCATCGTCAGCCGCTTCGGCCCATCGGTTAAGGTATTTGTCGACACCGCGCCCGTCATGGAAAAGCCGCTCGCCCAGGCGGCGGGCCTCGGCTGGCAGGGCAAGCACACCAACTTGGTCAGCCGCGACCACGGCTCCTGGCTGTTTTTGGGTGAGGTGATGACCTCGCTCGACCTACCCCCCGATCCGCCGGGCACCGACCATTGCGGGACCTGCACACGCTGCTTGGCCGCCTGCCCAACCAACGCATTCCCGGCCCCGTACCAGCTGGATGCGACCCGGTGCATCAGCTACCTGACGATCGAACACCGCGGCCCGATCCCGGAAGCGTTACGCCCCGCCATGGGCAACCGCATCTATGGCTGTGATGATTGCCTGGCTGTCTGCCCCTGGAACCGCTTCGCCCATGTTGCGCATGACACGTTATGTGCATCCGGCGTCGCCGCCCCGCTGGCAGAACTGGCCGCGCTAACCGATGCAACATTCCGGACCCGCTACGCCGGTGGCCCCGTGAAGCGCATCGGTCGTGACCGGTTCATCCGCAACGTGGCCATCGCCATCGGCAACAGCCGCGACCCGGCGCTGACGCCCACCGCCCAGTACCTATGCAACGACCCCGACCCCGTCGTGGCCGACGCCGCGCGCTGGGCTGTGCAACGCCTGGCCGCCAACTGATGGCAAAACCAGTCGCCCGCTACGTCTGCCAATCCTGCGGCGCAGCCCACCCGAAATGGGCCGGCAAATGCGACGCCTGCGGCGAATGGAACACTTTGGTCGAAGAAGCCGTCGAGTCCCGGCCCGGCGCACCGGCCAAGGCAGGCGGACGCCGGGTTACGTTCGTGGGGTTGCAGGGTACCGCCGCCCCGCCGCCCCGCGCCACGGTGGGCATCGCTGAACTCGACCGCGTGCTCGGCGGCGGCTTCGTCCCGGCCTCCGTCGTGCTGGTCGGCGGAGATCCCGGCATCGGCAAATCCACGCTCATGCTGCAGGCCGCCGCAATCCTCGCCCGGCAGGGACGCCGCGTCATGTACGTGTCGGGCGAGGAGTCGATCGACCAAGTCCGCCTACGCGCCCAGCGCCTGGACCTGGCCGACGCCCCCATGGAACTCGCCGCCGCCATTAACGTGCGCGATATCGTCGCGACGCTGGAGACCGAAAGCGACCTCGGCCTGGTGGTGATCGACAGCATCCAAACCATGTGGCTCGACACGATTGAAAGCGCGCCGGGCACCGTGGGCCAGGTTCGCGCCACCAGCTTCGAACTGATCCGCCTGGCCAAGGCCCGCGGCTTTGCCCTGGTCCTGGTCGGCCACGTCACGAAGGAAGGCACGATGGCCGGCCCGCGCGTGCTGGAGCACATGGTTGACGCCGTCCTGTATTTCGAGGGCGATCGCGGCCACCAGTTCCGCATCCTCCGCGCCGTTAAAAACCGGTATGGTGCCACGGACGAAATCGGCGTATTCGAAATGACCGAGCGCGGCCTGGCCGAGGTCCCCAACCCCTCCGCCCTTTTCCTTGCTGAGCGGCGCGGCAACATCGCCGGCTCCGCAGTGTTTGCGGGGCTGGAGGGTTCGCGGCCCGTCCTGGTGGAAATCCAGGCGCTGCTATCCCCCAACGCCAGCGGATCGCCCCGGCGCAGCGTTGTCGGTTGGGATACCGGGCGGCTCGGCATGCTATTGGCAGTGCTGGAGGCGCGGGCCGGCCTGCGCATGGCGGCAACCGACGTGTACCTCAATATCGCTGGCGGATTGCGGATCACGGAGCCAGCTGCAGACCTGGCTGTTGCCGCCGCCCTGGCCTCCGCCGCAACGGACACGCCCACCAGCGCCGGCATGGTCTATTTTGGCGAGGTCGGGCTATCCGGCGAAATCCGCCAGGTGGCACAGGGCGATGCCCGGCTGAAAGAGGCGCAAAAACTCGGTTTTTCGGGCGCATGCCTTCCCCGCCGCTTGGCCCGTGGCGGCAAGCCGTCGATCGCCCCGGAAGGCTTCACCCTGCATGAAACGGGGCACTTGACCGACCTCGTCGCCCTATTCACCGGCAAGCGTCCCAAGTAAAGAGACGGTCATGAACGGGATCGACTTCGCGGTACTCGGCGTAATCGCAGTCTCGGGCCTGATCGGCCTGCTGCGCGGTTCGGTGCGGGAAGTGCTGGGTGTCGGCGCATGGACCCTGGCCGGGCTGGCCGCTAGCCCGTTCGGCGTGTTCCCGTCCGTGGCACCGATCGCAAGGACGTATATCAAGGAACAGGCCATCGCCGATGCGGTCGCGTTCGGGATCGTGTTCCTGATTGTACTTGGCGTATTGCTGCTGGTCATCGGATGGATTAGCCGTCG
>JAYVTX010000382.1:0-5081 GCA_043788425.1 Rhodospirillales bacterium | reverse complement strand
ATGTGGGGCAAGGGGTTTTTGCAAGGCACGCAGGGGCACCTGAACTTCTTGCCGGAAAAGCACACGGACTTCATCCAGGCCGTGCTGGCCGAGGAGTTCGGGCTGGTCGGTCTGCTGGGCCTGATGGCGCTGCTGGCGGCGATCGTAATCGGCGGCATGATGATCGCCCTGCGCTGCCGCAATCAGTATGGGCGGTTGCTGGCGCTTGGGGTCGCGGTCAATTTCGGCATGTATGCGTTTGTTAACTCGGCGATGGTGATGGGGGCAATTCCGGTGGGTGGCGTGCCGCTGCCGCTGGTGTCGCATGGCGGGTCGGCCATGCTGACCGTCATGTTTGGCTTTGGCCTGCTGATGAGCGTGCACGTCCATCGCGATGCGGAGTTTAAGGACGATCAGGAAGATTAGGGTTCGCACGTGTTGCATCTAGCAGCGCACTGGCCCGGTCTATCGAGCGCACGACCGCCTGCCCGGCCCGCACGACGCCAGGGTCGGCATGGGCGACCAGCCGGTCGGTGACCATCAGCGCGGGAGAGAGTGCGCCGCGCAGGTCGTGACGGAGGGTACTGGCGGCCGCCTCCAGCGCTGCCAGCCGGTCGATAGCCGGGTCGGGAGTGGGGACGGGGGCCTGAACGGCGGCGCGGGCAGCGAGCCCGGCGCAAACGGCTAGCGCCAGCGCACCCAACGCAAACGGCACGCCCACACCGTACAACGCCAACGCACCCCCCGCCGTGCCGAGTGCCGCCGCCCCGGCCACCAATCCCACCTGCACATCCTGACGCATAAAAACCGCTCCACATTGACGCCGGGCGACGGCCCCGCTTATACACCGGCCCTGCTACATAATCCCTGGCCCGGAACCGTCCCGGGTACGTTTTTCGGGCTGCGTCGCGCAGCCACCCCACCGGAGTTCCGCCTGTGAAGCGCACCTATCAGCCGTCCAAGCTCGTCCGCAAGCGTCGTCACGGTTTTCGTGCCCGCATGGCGACGGTCGGTGGACGTAAGGTCCTGGCCAACCGTCGTGCGCAGGGCCGCAAGAAGCTGTCCGCCTAGGCCACTCGGTCGGACCGCGTCATGCCGCCCGCACCAGATCCGCGGCGTCTGACGCAACGGGCGGAGTTTTTGCGTGTTGCAAGCCGCGGCAAAAAGGCGGCCGTGCATGGTCTAGTGCTTCAGGCGCTGGCCCGCGATGACGGTGCCGGCCCACGATTGGGGTTCACGGTTACGAAAAAGGTAGGCAATGCCGTGATCCGCAACCGGACCCGCCGCCGCCTACGTGCTGCAACACGTGTGGTGCTGGCCGATACAGTCGTCGGTGCCCACGACCTGGTAGTGATCGGGCGTGATACGACCCGCGGTCGGCCATTTGCGCTGCTGATCGACGACTTGCGCCGCGCGATTACGAAGGCAACAGCATGAGGTGGGTGCTGGTCGGGCTTATACGTGGCTACCAGTACACGCTGCGCCCCGTCATTGGAGCGCAATGCCGGTTCGAGCCACATTGCAGCGCCTACGCCATCGACGCGCTTCGCGCCCATGGATCGCTGCGCGGCAGCTGGCTCACGGTGCAGCGGGTGCTGCGCTGCAATCCCTGGCATCCGGGTGGCCACGACCCGGTGCCGGCCTGTTCGACGGTGGCGCACTGATGGACCAAAACCGGCTTATTCTGGCGATTGGGGTCTCGATCGCGATCCTACTTGGCTTCCAGTTGCTGCTGCCGTCGAGGCCCACGCCGCCCACGGCCGTGACGCGCACAACATCCACGAACGCGACGCTCGCGCCGACCCGCGATCCAGCCACGCCCGGCGCATCGCCAGTGGCCGTGTCCGCGCCCGCCGCCAGCCGCGATGTGCCGCGTGCAGTGATCCACGCAACCCGGGTGCAGGGTACGATCAACCTGGCGGGCGCGCGCCTCGATGATCTGCTGCTGCGCGATTATCATGAGCAGGTCGATAAAGCCTCCCCCCTGGTGCGGCTGCTGGAGCCCCGCGTCGATCCGCAGCCGGCCTATGTCCAGTTCGGCTGGACGGCAGAGACGCCGGGCCTGAAGGTGCCGGAGGCGGACTCGATCTGGACTGCATCCGCCGGTGAGCTGACGGAGACGACGCCCATAACCCTGTCCTGGGATAACGGGGCCGGCGTGGTGTTTGAAATCGCTTTGGCGATCGATGACTATTACATGTTTACGGTCGAGCAACGCATGCGGAACACGAGCGGTGCCGCAGTCGCAGCCTTCCCATGGTCCCGCATCCGCCGCGATTACAAGCCGGTGACGTCGGGGTACATTGTCTTGCATGAGGGCCTGCTGGGCATGCTCGATGGACGGTTGAAGGAGCAGACCTACGACGACGCAAAGAAGGAGAGTGATAAGTCGCACGGCGCGTCGCTGGACATCGCGACCACGGGCGGTTGGGCCGGCATCACAGATAAATACTGGCTGACAGCCCTGATCCCGGACCAGTCAGCGGCGGTCAAGGGTGCGTTCCGCCACATGACCGAAAATGGTGCCGACCAGTATCAGGCCGACTTCATTGCCCGCGACCCTGCTATCGCCAGCGATGGATCGACAGTTGCGACTACAACCCGGCTATTTGCAGGCGCAAAGGTTGTCGATCTGCTCGACCGCTATGAAAAAGAGCTCGACATTCCGAGTTTCTACAAGGCGGTTGATTTTGGGTATTTGTGGTTTTTGACCAAGCCGATCTTCTACGCCATTGACTGGCTGTATCGCCTGACGGGCAACTTTGGCGTGGCAATCCTGATTTTCACCGTGTTTGCCAAGGCGGTATTCTTCCCGCTGGCCAACAAGTCATACCGGGCCATGAGCAAGATGAAGCTGCTCGGCCCGAAAATGACCGAAATCCGCGAGCGGTTGAAGGACGACCCGCAGAAGATGCAGGCAGAGATCATGGGCCTGTATCGATCTGAAAAGGTGAACCCGGCTAGCGGTTGCCTTCCGATGGTCGTGCAGATCCCGGTCTTTTTCAGCCTTTATAAGGTCATCTTCGTCACGATCGAGATGCGGCACGCGCCGTTCTTCGGCTGGATCAAGGACTTGTCGGTTGTCGATCCGACCAACGTTTTCAATCTATTCGGCCTGCTGCCATTCGACCCCGCCGTTCACACCAGCTACCTGCACCTAGGCGTGTGGCCGCTGATAATGGGCGTGACCATGTTCTTGCAGCAGAAGCTGAACCCGCCGCCGCCCGACCCGGTCCAGGCAAAGATTTTCCAGTTCATGCCCATCGTGTTCACGTTCATGATGTCGAGCTTCCCGGCCGGGCTCGTGATCTACTGGTCCTGGAACAACCTTCTGACGATTGCACAACAATGGACGATCATGCGCCGGACCAAGATGACGACGCCGGCGCTCGCGAATTAGCGCTCGAACGGGGGCGGCTGCTGTTTGCTTCGCCGTGCGCGTTCTTTTTTGCAGCCCAGCGCCTGGATCAGTTGCCCGCCCCGGGCCTGCCGGAAGTAGCGTTCGCCGGCCGGTCTAACGTTGGCAAAAGCAGCCTGATCAACGCGCTTACCAACCGGCATGCGTTGGCCCGCGCGTCAAATACTCCGGGGCGAACGCGGCAACTCAATTTTTTTGACCTGGGTGGCCGCCTGACGTTGGTCGATATGCCCGGCTATGGCTATGCTCAGGCCGCACCCGAGATCAAGGCCGACTGGCAGGACCTGATGTTCGAATACCTGCGCGGCCGGCCGACGCTGCGCCGGGTCGTGCTTCTGCTGGATAGCCGGATCGAGTTCAAGGCGAGCGACCATGCTGTCATGGACCTGCTGGACCGGGCGGCCGTGACGTACCAGCTTGTTTTGACCAAGGCCGATGGTGTGACGCAGCCGGCGCTGGCCACCAAACTTGGCGCGGCCGCCGTACTCGCGCGCAAGCACCCGGCCGCCCATCCATCGCTTTTGGTGACCAGCAGCGAGTCTGGCCACGGGATCGACGCCCTACGTGCTGAGATTGCCGCCGTGGCCCTTGACCCGGCGGTGGCTGGCCCATAGGCACCAGGCCATGACGCTCACGCCCCAACAGCTCGAAGACGCCGCGTATGAGGCGGATACCCTGGTCCAGGCGCTGCCGTTCCTGCGCCGCTACGCCGGGGTGACGGTCGTTGTAAAGTATGGCGGCCATGCGATGGGCGATGAAGATTTGGCGCTGAAATTCGGCCGCGACATCGCACTGTTGAAGCAGGTGGGTGTGAACCCGGTGGTGATCCACGGTGGCGGGCCGCAGATCAATGCGATGCTAAAGCGGCTGGCAATTCAATCGAGCTTCGTTGACGGCCTACGGGTAACGGACGCGGCGATGGTCGAGGTTGTCGAGATGGTGCTGGCCGGTACCGTCAACAAACACGTGGCTGGGCTGATCAACCAGGCGGGCGCGTTGGCAGTTGGGATCTGTGGCAAGGATGGTGGCCTTATTCGCGCAAAAAAGCTTTCCCGCACGGTGCGCGATCCCGATAGTCACATCGAACGGGCGCTCGATCTAGGCTTTGTAGGAGAGCCGGAGCATGTCGATGTTCGCGTGATCCATGCTTTGACGGGCGCCGGGCTGATCCCAGTCATTGCGCCCGTAGGCGTCGGCGATGACGGCCAGACCTACAACATCAATGCCGACACCGTAGCGGGTGCCGTTGCCGGGGCACTGGGGGCACGCCGGCTGCTGATGCTGACCGATGTCGCGGGCGTGCTGGACAACAACAAGCAGCTTATCCCGGAAATGACGGTGGCGGAGGTGCATGCCGGGATTGCCAGCGGCATGATTAGTGGCGGCATGATCCCAAAGGTTGAAAACTGTGTTGCCGCCGTTCAGGCAGGGGTGAAGGGCGCCGTCATTCTCGATGGCCGGATGCCGCACGCCTGCCTGCTGGAGTTATTCAAGGATGGCGGCATCGGCACGCTGATCAAAGCGTAGCTTACGCTCGAGCGGGATGACATATCGTCCGTCATAGCCTGGGTTGGTCAGGTAATTTGCGCATTCCTGTGGCGTGTATGTCCGGAGCAGCGCGCCGATTGTCGTGCACACCGCGTCGCGGCTGCGGGCCTGCGCCTTTCGCAGCAGGGGCGTGAGT
>JAYVTX010000381.1:0-3755 GCA_043788425.1 Rhodospirillales bacterium | reverse complement strand
CTCTAGCTCGTCCCTGATTGTGCGCCAGGCGCGAACAACGTTGCCGGCCGCCCCGTCGATCAGGTGCAGCAGTACCGCGCAACGCTCGACATGACCCAGAAAACGGTCGCCTAGCCCCGCGCCCTCATGCGCGCCGCGGATCAGGCCGGGGATGTCGGCGATCACGAACTCCTCCGCGTGGCTGAGGCGTACGACGCCCAGCTGAGGGTGCAGGGTTGTGAACGGGTAGTCGGCGATCTTCGGCCGGGCGGCGCTGACAACACTCAGAAACGTACTCTTGCCCGCATTCGGCAGACCAACGAGACCCACGTCGGCGATCAGTTTTAGCCGTAGCCACACCCAGCGTTCTTCCCCCGGATAGCCCGGCGTCGCTTTCCGAGGAGCGCGGTTCGTGCTGCTTTTGAAGTGCGCATTACCGTGACCACCGTCACCGCCGCGGCAGAACACGACGCGTTTGCCGGATGCGTCCAGGTCGGCGAGCAACGTTTCCTTGTCATCAGCGATAATCTGCGTGCCGACCGGGACCGTGATCACAACGTCGTCTGCGCCCGCGCCCGTTCGGTCGCTGCCGGAACCGTTACCGCCCTTTGGTGCGCGGAAATGCTGGGTATAGCGGAAGTCGATCAGCGTATTCAGGTTCTCAGCCGCCACGAAAATGACGTCGCCGCCGCGGCCGCCGTCGCCGCCATCGGGACCGCCGAATTCCATAAACTTTTCACGCCGGAATGCGATGACGCCGTTGCCGCCGTCACCGGAGCGGAGATAGATCTTAGCTTGGTCGAGGAACTTCATTTCTTCTCTTAACGCAAAAAGGGCCGGCGCGTGCCGACCCCTTCTGTTTCGTAGATTGGGGTGGGCTCTATTCGGCGGCGGCCATCATCGGCTCGGCGTCGTTGGCGGCGGCTGGGATGACCGATACGTGAACCCGGCCCTCGCTGCGGCGCTGGAACTGTACGTGGCCGGCGACCAGCGCCCAGATCGTATGGTCGGTACCGACACCGACGTTCAGGCCGGGTTTCACCTTCGTGCCACGCTGGCGGATGATGATGTTGCCGGCGATGACGCTCTCACCACCAAACTTTTTTACGCCCAGACGGCGGCCGGCAGTGTCGCGGCCGTTGCGGGATGATCCGCCTGCTTTTTTATGTGCCATGGCTGCGTCTCCTTATTCGGCGGTTACGAGTTCGTGGTCGGCTTCCGGCGCGGCGCCGACCGGGACGGGCGCTTCGGCCGCATCGGGGTCCGCACGCTCCGGCATTACGTGGCCATCGGCGTGAATGCCGGCGACGCGCAACACGGTGATCTGCTGCCGGTGGCCATTCTTGCGCCGGCTATTCTGACGACGGCGTTTTTTGAAAATGATGACCGTGTCGAGCCGATCTTGCGCGATCACCGTTGCCGTGACGGTGGCACCCGGAACCAGGGGAGCGCCAATCGTTGTACCGGCGATGCTGCCCACGGCCAATACGTCAGTGAAGGTGAAGGTCTCACCCGCGGTTACGGGTAGCTTCTCGATCTTGAGCACATCATTGGGCATGACGCGGTACTGTTTTCCGCCGGTGCGGATTACTGCAAACATCGTTCGTTCCTGGCTCGGCCGTACCGCACGCTGGCGGGCGACCCTTTTTGTTTGGGGTGCTGGTGCACCGATCGCGTCGTCTAGCAAGGAGGTCCGATTAGGTCAATGTTTGGATGACGTAACCGGAGCGGTGGCGAGGCCGTTTGCTCCCACCTGGTTTGAACGCCGCCGTAAGCTGAGCATGCCGAGTCCGGCCATTCCGAGTATCGCCCACGACGCGGGCTCTGGGACTGACGTCGCAGCCACCGACAGATTGCGGTCGTTGGGCGCAAAGTCGGAGATCTGCGCAGTGCCGGTAACCGGTGTCGTACCGGACGCCGGCGTGCTTGTCCGCGGCCAGAGATTAAAGGTGTAAGCACCCGGATCGAACCCCTGGGTCGGAAGCAGAGCCGATGGCACATCAACCTCCAGGCTATTGCCTGAAATCGTCGTGCTGCTCGTCGCAAGCGTAATTGTGGTTCCCGCAATCAGATCGCGAACAACGCTCGACCCGTTGGGTGTCACCACTACGACGCTATCGAACAAAACACCCGGCGCGATAGAGCCAAACCGTGCAGTACCCTTTCCTCGATCGACACCGAATACGTAGAAGCTGCCCGGTGTTTGGCCGACGGCACCGTTGAGGGTCGCGCTAAAGGCAAAGTGGTCGCTGAGCAGAAAGCCGCTCGTGAAGACGACGTCGAGGTCCGGCCCCTTCAGCCCCGTGAAGCTCGGAATGAAATCGCCAACAGGGTCGGTGATAGCGGCAGCGTGCGCTCCCGCTGTCATTACCGAAAGAATGAGTGTGGCCAGGCTGGCGCGAAGGAACATCGTTCATTTCCATTGGTGGATGGGTGCAGATATAGGCGCAGCGAACTTAGAGGTGGAAACTGAAGACTACTCTGCCAGAGTATGTTTTGCCTGCCACAACGACTTTTGATGCTTTGCAAGTGATCCGGCCAGCCTGCCACGGTAACATAATCGTTACAGGAACTCTGTCGGTTAGGTCTGCAACGCCCGTTGTGCGGATGGCAGTCCAATCCGGCGCGATTGGTGGTCGGGTTGCGGGCGCCGGGGCAGCTAGGTATACCCCATGCTGCTGGAGAGGTGGCCGAGCGGCTTAAGGTGGCGGTCTCGAAAACCGTTGTAGGTTAACCCCTACCGTGGGTTCGAATCCCACCCTCTCCGCCAAATATGCCCCGTAGTACCGTGATAACGAACGGCTGCTTCTGCCGTCAGAAGCTGCTTACTCTTCTTTATCCACGTTCTAGTTTTCGACTACAGACCGTTGACGATTGATTGGTGTAACGCCAGCCCCAAGGTTCTCGCAATCTGCTAAAACTATTTCGAAACGCTTTTAGCATCGATCCAGCAGGGCTGGGCAGCCGGCCTAAATCGTTGTTTGTCGAGTGTGCGACGACCTGATGAAACATCGATGTGAACACCGACTTGGACACCGGCCACTCGGCATTAACAGTGCCGCACTGAGCGACGCGATGGAAGCGATCCAACCGACGCAGAATGGGTGATCCTGGCGCCGTTCCTGCTTGCCGCGGCTGGGTGCGGCCGACGACGATCCTACGCCATGCGAGAAATCGTCACCGCGATCACTGACCTGCTGCGCGATGATGGCACGTGGGAGATGACCAACCACCACCTGTTCGTCCACGACCGGGAGTGCGCCGGTCGTGGAGCCTGCCCGACGGCGGCGGTAGTGAACAGCCAAAGCGTGAAAACGACCGAGGGCGGCGCCGCGCGGGGCTACGACGCCGGCAAGAAGATCACGGGATATAGACGCCATCCGATGGGCGACACCGATTGCCGGGAGCTCAAACTTCAGGCCCACGCTGCCGATATCCGAGACTATGACGGGGCCGTCTCGCTAAAGGACGTCGAGGCGACGATCGCCCCGGCTCCCGCGCTATCATGCCAGGTCTTGGTTATCCGGATTGTGAGGGTGGTCACCCATCCCAAGGATTGACGATCGCCACGCTCACGCCCTCGAAGTCAGTCACGTTGCTGTTGACCACGCTCGCTGCACGCATGCGAGCAATTGCGGCCAGCATGAGATCAATGGTCCCGCTTAGCCTTCGGGCGCGCCGCGGATGCCTCGGCATGGGCTGCCGCCGCCTTGGTTTCGAAAGGCAGGATGCGCCCGTAGAAGTCGTCAACGAACATGCCGCGTGCGGCCTCCTCC
>JAYVTX010000380.1:0-8616 GCA_043788425.1 Rhodospirillales bacterium | reverse complement strand
GTCAAACCCCAATTCCACCATCCGCACCGCATAGTCTGGCGCGATACAATGAATCCCGGCCCTCAATCCCCGTGCATGCGCGGCCGCGGCGATGCGTCGATAGAGCGCGATCCGCTCCGGATCCTCGATATCCAGAACAGGCGCCCCGCCCATGCTGAGGTTGAGGTCGCTGGGCCCGATATAGACCGCGTCGATGCCGGGTACGGCCAGGATCGCGTCGAGGTTTGCGACCGCCGACGCCGTTTCGATCATTGGGATGGCCAGCACGTCTGCATTGGCCCCTGCCTGGTAGTTCGGCGTACGCAGCCCGGCGCGGACTGGCCCGTTGCTGCGCAACCCTAGTGGCGGGTAGCGGGTGGCGGCGACGAACGCGGCTGCCTCTGCGGCAGTGTTGACCATCGGACAGATCACGCCCACTGCGCCCGCATCCAGTGCACGACCCACAATCGATGGCTCGTTCCATGGCACCCGTACCAGCGCCGGCACGGTACCGATCGCCTGCAGGCACGCGACCATGGACGCGTAATCGTGCAGCCCGTGCTGCAAGTCGATCGTCAGCGTGTCAAATCCGGCATGGGCCATCAGCTCTGCTGCGAAGCCGGACGGCACGGCGATCCAACCATTGATCGCCGTTTTACCATCCGCCCAATGCTGCCGCAGCAAGTTCATCCCGACCCCTCCCGCAAACCTTCCAGGACGCTATGGTGGTCCCCTACCGCCGTCAAACAGGACCCACGATGCCCGACGATGCAATCCAGGCCGTAATCGAACAAGCCGCCGCCTTCCTCGGCGATCGCATCAGCACGGGTGCGGCGCTCCGCGATCAGCATTCGCATGGCGAGGACACGCAACCCCCCGTTCTGCCTGACGCGGTTGCGTTCGTGCATTCTGGGGCGGAGGCGGCGCGGCTGTTGGCCCTGTGTCACCATTACCGCGTCCCCGCCGTGCCGTTTGGCGCCGGCACGTCGCTAGAGGGGCATGTCACCCCCGTCCGCGGCGGGATCAGCATCGACACCAGCCAGATGACGGCGATCATTGCCGTGAACGCGGCCGACATGGATTGCCGGGTTCAGGCGGGCGTGACCCGGCAGCAACTGAACGCCCATCTGCGCGACCAGGGCCTGTTCTTTCCGGTCGACCCAGGCAGTGTCTGTACCCTCGGCGGCATGTGTGCGACTCGCGCCAGCGGCACGGCGGCGGTGAGATACGGGACCATTCGGGAAAATGTTTTGGGCCTGCAGGTGGCACTTGCCGACGGACGGCTGATTGAAACGGGGGGCCGGGTGCGCAAGTCCAGCACCGGCTACGACCTCACGCATCTGATGATCGGCAGCGAGGGTACGCTCGGCCTAATCACTGAGATCAATCTGCGCCTGCACCCGATCCCGGAGGCGATGAGCGCCGCCATCTGTCAGTTCCCGACTCTGCATGACGCCGTGCACGCCGTGCTCGACATTCTGGCCGCCGCAATTCCGGTGGCGCGTATCGAACTACTGGACCAGGTACAAATGGCGGCCAGCATCGCGTACTCCCACCTCGATCACCTTGCGCCCGCGCCGACGCTGCTGCTGGAATTTCATGGCAGCCCGGCGGCGGTGGCCGAACAGGCGGCATTGGCGCGGGAGTTGGCCGACGGCCATGCCGCGACGCTATTCCACTGGGCGTCCGGCACCGAAGAACGGGCCCAGCTATGGCGCGCCCGGCATGATGGGTACTGGGCAGCGCTGGCGTCCCGCCCCGGTGCCCGCGGGGTCACGACGGATGCAATCGTGCCCGTGTCGCGCTTGGCGGACCTGATTTTGGGTGCGCAGGAGGATATCGCCGCATCCGCCTTTAGCGCGCCGATCGTCGGCCATGTGGGCGATGGCAACTTCCACACGGTCATCCTGGTGCCCAAGGATGGCGGGCCAGGTCAGACGCTTGATGACGCCTGGGTGCTAGATCGCAAGATTGTCGCGCGTGCCCTGGCGCTGGGCGGATCGTGCAGTGGCGAGCATGGGGTTGGCATCGGCAAGCGCGAGTTTCTGGAGGCTGAGCATGGGGCAGAGACCCTGAACGTCATGCGGCAGATCAAGACGGCGCTGGACCCGCGCGGTATCCTGAACCCAGGCAAGATGTTCCTTAATTGAGCAACGCGGCGACGGCGAACGGGTTGGGACAGGAGCCCAAATCGTCTGGGCGCGGATGACGCGGCATTTTTCGCCTTGCGGGCTGCGTCGCCAGTCGAGCTGGGGCATGATTTGTGGGTCGGCCTTGGCGCGGAGGTGCCGCCCCGCGTCATGATCGGCACCGGCGCGGCCATGGGGGCGGGCGCGACCGTAACGCGTAACGTGGCCCCGTGTACGATCGATGTTGGCGCCCCGGCCCGGCCGTTACGGCCCTGGTTTGCGCCCGCAATTATCGACGCCCCGCAGCGCATCGCATGGCGGGATTGGCCCCATTCTCGTCTGCGGCAGACCCTGCCCGATATTCGCTGCTTGGACGCCGCCGCGTTCTGCGCCAAGTATGCTGCCTGACCAAGTCAACCCGACCGGCGTAAACAGGAACTGTCGATGCCCCATCCCATAACCCGGGCGCTACTTTCGGCCATCCACCACAGCAGCGAGCCGATGGTGCTGTCGGACCCGTACGCCCCCGATCACCCGATCATGGCGGCAAACGCAGCCTTCATGACCATGACTGGATATTCGATGGACCAGGTCGTGGGCCGTAACTGCCGGTTTTTGCAGGGTGCCGATACCGACCCTGCAACCACCCGGCGCATCGCCGCGTCGATCCGGGCGCAGCAGGCGTGCATCGAATGGGTGGTGAACCATAAGGCGAATGGGCGGTCGTTCTGGAACCTGCTGTTTCTATTCCCCGTCCATGATCGCGCCGGGCATCTGATGCATTATTTCGGCAATCAGCTGGATATCACCGCCGGACTGCCGGATTGGCTGGCCGAGGTCAGTTTCGGCCGTGCCCATATGTCGGAGGCTAATCGGCAGGAGTTCCAGACCCTGTTGTTGGATATTATGGAAAGCGAGGATACCGCAGCCGCGGAACCCGGCGCACGGTCGCGCGCGCTGGAGCGGATTGTCGCCACCACCCGGCGGCTGGCCGAGTTGTCGACCGATCTAACGCCTGGCCCACCTATGCCGGTCCCGGCCCCGTCGCATTTGAACCCATCGCCCCCCCGCCCGTCGCGCTCCAGCCCGTCGCGCCCCAGCCCGTCGCGCCCCAGCCCTGCGGCCCAAGCAGCTCGTCCGTAAGCTCGGCCGTGTGCTGACCGGGCGTCGGCACGTCGTGGCGTAACGCCGGGCGTGCGCCGTTCATCGCCAGCGGCAGGTTTGGCAGCGGTAGCGTGCGGCCATCCGGCAGGGTGATCGGTAATAGCCCGTTCGACTGGGTAAGATGCGGATCGTCGAACAGGTCCACCGGCGTCGCGATTGGGGCGTAGGGTAGGCCGAGGGCTTCCAACCGGGCCATAAGCGCCGGCTGCTCCCACTTCGCGAATACGGCCGCGATAACTGGCAGGAGCCGGTCGCGCCCGGCCTGGCGTTCGGCTTGGGTCGAAAGCGTCGGATCGGCGGCCAGGGCTGGCAGGTCGAATGCCTCGCACAGTAATCGCCATTGCCCGTCGGTCACCACCCCCACAAACACCTGACCGCCGCCCGCCGTGTCGAAGATGTCGTACACGGGCCAGGCCGGCTCGCGGATGCCCATCGGCGGTGGGGCACGACCGGTAACTACCGCCTGCGCCATGTGCTGCCCGACTAGCAATACGTTGTTCTCGAACAATCCGGCCTGCACGTGCTGGCCCAAGCCGGTTCGCCCACGCTCGATCACGGCGGCCAGCACGCCCAGCGCCGCAAAGGTACCGCCCATAATGTCGTTGACAGAACTTCCCGCCCGCATCGGCCGCCCCGGCAGCCCCGTCATGTACGCCAGGCCGCCCATCATCTGCACAACTTCATCCAACGCCACGCGATGGGCGTACGGCCCGGGCAGGAATCCCTTGCAGCTGGCGTAAATCAGGCGGGGGTGGGCGGCATGTAGGGCGGCGTAGGACAGGCCGAGGGCATCGAGCGCGCCGGGGCGAAAATTCTCGACTAAAATGTCCGCCTGCGCCACCAGCCGATGCACCAGCGCCATGCCGTCCGCGGATTTCAGGTCGACCGCGACGCTACGTTTGTTGCGGTTGAACAGCGCAAAGAAGCCCGATCCGGCACCCTTCAGCCGGCGCGTATTGTCGCCGGGTGCGGCGGGCGTGCCGACTGGTTCGACCTTCACGACATCTGCGCCGAGGTCCGCCAACGCCAGGCCGCACGCGGGGCCCATGATCATGTGCGCGAACTCGATAACACGCAGTCCTGCCAGCGGGGTCGTACTCATGCGGTCGCCCCCACGTACGCCTTGGGAATGCCGGCCCGGGCCAGGCCACCGTGCAGCGGCTCGGCAGGCAAGCCCTCGGTTAGATAGGCGCGGGCGGCGAGCAGCGCGTCGATGTCGATGCCGGTATCGAACCCCATCGCGTGCAGCATGAACACCAAATCTTCGGTCACGATATTACCGCTTGCACCCGGCGCGTACGGACAGCCGCCGAGGCCGGCCAGCGATGCGTCGAAGTGCCGCACCCCCACATCCAGCCCGGCGAGTGCGTTGGCGATGCCCAGCCCCAGCGTGTCATGCAGATGCAGGCCGCCAAATAACGGCCCGATCGCGTCGCGCACGGCGGGCACGGTGGCGCGGATTTGTGCCGGGTTCGCGCACCCGACCGTGTCTGCCAGTGCCACGGCTGAAACCCCCGTTTTCGCCAACCGCTCCGTTATCTGTACCAGGCGGGACAGCGGCACGGCCCCGTCAATGGAGCAGCCGAAGGCGGTGCTGCATGCTGCTTCAATCGGGATCCCCGGCGCGTGTTCGGCGGCCCAGGCGACGATCGCGGCCACGGCGTCGACCTGCGCTGCGGTGCTGCGGCTGACGTTAGCCAGGCTATGGCCCTCGCTGACCGAAACGGGGATTGTGATGCGGCGCGTGCCCGCGGCGGCAGCGGCCTGTGCCCCCCGCAGGTTGGGGGCCAGCGTGACGATGACAGGGCCAAGCGACCGGGTGGCGGCCACCACCGCCGCCGTGTCGGCCATCTGCGGCAACAGGCGGGGTGGAACGAAAGAACCCACCTCAACCTCCGGCACGCCGGCCGCGGCCAGGGCAGCGATCCAGCGTATCTTGACGGCGGTCGGCATGTGCGACCGGGCCATTTGAAGGCCGTCGCGCGGGCCTACTTCGCAGATCGTAACGTGGTCGCGGTGCATGGCAAACTACTCTCTTACTATTGCGACGGTAGCCTGCGGTTCGGGTGACGGCGAGGGGCCGTTTAACTTTTTCTCTGTCGAGTTGTTCCGGCAGCAGCTTCTTCTCTGGCTGCAACCAGAGGCAATGGCGCTGTTCTTATCTGTCACGCCGCCCTTGTCCGGCAGGGATGCTGCGCCGCACATACGCCTAGTCAGCTTCAGGAGAAGTGCCTTGTCCGGCTTCGTACTTGCCCCTCTAGGCCCGCGTTCGGCCCGCAGCCGCATCAGCCTGAACCAGGGCGTGCTGGCGACCTGCGTGGCGTTGATGATCGCGCTGATGGTGGCCGTGGCCCAGGCGCCGGGCACGACGTGGAGGAATACCGCGCTGGTGCTAGCCGGTGCGGCGATCGGCGCGGTGCTGCTGCGCACGACGTTCGGGTTTGCCGGTGCGTTCCGGGCACTGATCGAACGGCGGGACGCCTCCGGCTTTCGCGCCCACGCAGCAATGCTGGCGCTGGCGAGCCTGCTGATGCTGCCGCTGCTGTCGTTGGACACGCTCTGGGGACAGAAGCTGGTTGGTGGATCGACCCAGGTCGGCGTGGGCTTTGCCGTCGGTGCGCTATTGTTTGGTGCCGGGATGCAGGTCGGCGGCGGCTGCGCGTCGGGCACGCTGTTTTCGTTGGGCGGCGGCAATGCGCGGCTGATCGGGACGTTGGCCGGGTTCGTCGTGGGCTCGGCATTGGGTGCTTGGCACATGGGCTTTTGGTGGTCGCTGCCCGCGTTGCCAGCCGCGACGGCGCAAGGGTTGGTAGGCTACGGCCCGGCCATTGTGTTGCAGCTGGGCGCGCTGGCGGTGCTGTGGGTCGTTGCCGGACGGTATTCGCCGCCGGGAAAGCGGATGCCGGCCCTGGTGTGGGGCGGGCTCGCACTGGCGGTGCTGAATGCGGTGGTGCTTGTGCTGTCGGGTAAGCCGTGGGGTGAAACGTCGGCGTTCGCCCTATGGGGTAGTCAGGCGGCGACGGCGCTGGGGTTCGATGCGCATAGCTGGGCGTACTGGCAGCGGCCGGGGTTTGCCGGGCAATTGGACCGCAGCCTGCTACGGGACGTCACGAGCGTGATGGATGCGGCAATCCTACTGGGTGCCTGCGCCACGGCGGCTGCCGCGGGGGTGTTCCGCCCGACCTGGGGCGGATCTGGCCGCGCATGGGCCGGGGCACTGCTGGGCGGGATTGCGATGGGCTACGGGGCACGACTGTCCAATGGTTGCAACATCGGTGCTTATTTTAGCGCGATTGCGGCAGGAAATTTGTCCGGCTGGGCGTGGATGGCGCTGGCGCTGGCTGGCAGCTGGATCGGCGTGAAGCTGCGGCCCATGTTTGCGTTGCAGGGGGCGTCCGGCCCGGTTTGCTAGGTCGCAATTTTGTCTTTGTGGCGGCAGAGGTTGACGCTCTTCCCCGTCGCACATGGCGCGCAAGTTTTAAGTCTTGCCGGCGGCCGGAGCGTTACGGCGCGATTCGCGCGAAGCTCGTGGCAGTGCGGTGGGTGCCCGCGATCGCGCCATCGTCTGGCCGTACAACCTGGCAGGTGTCGCACCCGGCTGCCCGGGCTGCGTCCAATTCGTCCACCACGTCCGACAGAAACAGGATTCTCTTGGGCATGACGGCCAGTGCGGTTGCGATCGCGGTGTAACTCGCCGCCTCTCGCTTTGGCCCGGCGCCGGTGTCGAAATGGGCGTCAAACAGGGCCGACACATCACCCGCGACCGAGTGCCGGAACAGTAGCCGTTGCGCTGCGACCGACCCTGAAGAGTACACGGCCAGCCGGATCCCAGCCCTGTGCCAACGTGCCAGTGCGGGTGCCACATCCGGATATAAAGCGCCCTGGATCGACCCATCGGCGTAGCCCGCAGCCCATATAATGCCTTGCAACGTCTTAAGCGGCGTGACTTTCGCATCCGAATCCATCCAGGCCAGCAACGTTGCCAGCCGATCCGGTCCTGGCACTGCATTAAGCGCCGACTGCACCACAAGATCGGTGCTGGTCATCAGGGCCGGCAGACGCACGCGGGCGTACGGGAACAGTTTGTCATGGACAAAGGCGATCGGCGTCGTCGTGCCCTCAATATCCAGCAGAATGCACTCAGGCGACAGGGAAGCGCTCCGAGATGGCGTCGCCGGTATAATGGGGTGTCCAGCCGGTGGTGTCCTGGAACACACGTAGCGCCGTAAACTGTGGGGCAGGGCCGGCGTCGAACCAGTGCTTGGTACCGGCCGGCACGCTGATTAGGTCACCGGCGGTGCAGTGGGCGTCGAATACCTTGCCATCGACATGCAGAACGAAGCTGCCGCCGCCTTCGACAAAGAACCGGACCTCATCTTCCGTATGGATGTGCTCGGCTAGGAACTTCTCGCGTAGCGCCGGGGCGGCGGGGTTGTCGGCAGTCATGCGGATCACATCCGCCGACCCGGCGCGGGCACCCATCAACGTGTCGAGGTACGGCTGGTAGGCCGCCAGCACTGTGGCGGGCTCCGCATCCGGCGTCAGCGCGACGGGGCTGTCCCAGCGCTCGAACCGCACGCCGATCGGGGCCAAAGCGGCGGCGATGGTGGCGGCGTCCTCGGTGATCAGGGTTGGCGTGGCCGGCGCCGTGTCGGCGTAGATCATCAGGCGGCTCATCGTAGGGTCCTTACAGCTAGCTCGCATTCGAGGAGGAATTCCACGGCCTCCAGCCGGTTGAAAGCGGCGTCGATCGTGTCGCCCCATATGGTCGTGCCGTGGCCACGGATTAAGTAGCCCATGCGGGCACCGGGCAGAATAGGCGCCAGGACGGCGGCCAGGCGTGGCATGTCCTGGTCATTGTCCAGAATGGGCAATTCGAGCGTGGTGTCGTGGGTGGCGATACCAAACGCCTTCAGCAGTTCATACCCCGTGACCGCCAGCCGATCGACGTGGCGGGACAATACCGTGCCCGCGATGGAGTGGCCATGCAGGACAGCCTGGGCTGTGGGGAACTGGGTGTAGATTTGGCAGTGCAACAGCGTCTCCGCCGACGGATGGCGTTCGAGGTCCACCGTTCGTCCTTGTGCATTCACGGTCAGGATATCGGCCGCAATCAGGCGTCCCTTGTGCACGCCGCTGCGCGTGATGGCGATGTGGCCGCCGGGCAGACGGTGGCTGAGATTGCCGGCGGTGGCCGGAACCCAGCCGTGGCGGTCCATGCGGTGGCCCGTAGCAATCAGGGCGTCGGTGATCGAGGCGGGGATAGCGGCCATGGGGATGGATAGCACACTGCTACCCTGACGCGGCAGCTGCGAAGTTTGCCAGACATATCCAGTCGGGGTAT
>JAYVTX010000379.1:0-10084 GCA_043788425.1 Rhodospirillales bacterium | reverse complement strand
GCCGATGGCATGGACGTCGCTATCATGGGTTTCGTGACCCCCTCGATCCTGCAGGAATGGGACATTTCCAGGGCGGCGTTTGGGGTCGTTATCAGCGCGGCCCCGTTTGGCCTCGTAATTGGTGCCTTGGTGGCTGGGCCGTCATCGGACCGGTTCGGACGCAAGCCCGTTCTGATCGCGTCGATCTTGATCTTTGGAATACTCACGCTGCTGACCGCCTACGCGTCTTCGCCGGTCGAGATGGCTGTTCTGCGCCTGTTGGCCGGGACCGGTATGGGCGCTGCCATGCCAAATGCCACGACCTTGCTGTCGGAGTACGTGCCGCAACGGCGCCGCTCGCTGATGATCACGGTCATGTTCACCGGCTTCAACCTTGGCTCAGCCGTCATTGGCTTTGCGGCGGGATACATGATTCCGCTGTATGGTTGGCGCTCCGTACTGATGCTAGGCGGCGCGATCCCGTTGCTGCTGGTCCCGGTGCTCGTGCTATTTCTGCCCGAATCTGCGCGCCTGTTGGCGCTACGTGGGGCCGCATCTGCAAAGATCGCGGCGGTGCTGGGCCGTGTTACCGGGCACCGCTTCGGCAGCGACACGGCATTCGTCTCGAACGAGCCGCCGCTGCCAACGCGCAAGCCAATCGGCGTGCTATTCTCACCCGGCTACGGCGTGACGACGGTCTCGCTTTGGGTCACTTACTTCATGGGATTGCTGGTCATCTACCTGCTTACCGGCTGGTTGCCGACGATCATGAAGGATGCCGGCCTGTCCATGGCGACGGCCGCAAACGTAACGGCCTTGTTTCAGGTCGGTGGCACGATTGGTGCGATCGTCGTCGGCTGGGCGATGGACAGGGCGCGGCCGGCCTTGGTGATTGGGGCGGCTTACCTGGGCGGCGGGGCATGCATTCTGGTCTTGTCGCAATTGGGCGTGTTGTCCGCGGGGATGGCGGCGCTGGTGTTCTCCGCCGGCTTCTGCATGAGCGGCGCGCAGACCGGCCTCAATGCCTATGCCCCGGGCTGCTATCCCACGATGGCGCGGGCGACCGGTGTCAGCTGGATGCTCGGCGTGGGGCGTTTCGGCAGCATCTTCGGCTCTGCCGTCGGTGGCGCGCTCTTGGGGGCGGGGTGGGGTTTCAGCGCGATACTCGGGGCGCTGGCCGTACCTGCCATCTGCGCCGCTTTGGCCATCGCGGTAACGCAGCTCGGCCGTGCCGACACGGCACGGCCGCCCGTCGCGGTACATTAGGGCCGTGCGCGAACCCGTTGGGACCGACATGATGCAGGACGAACCGTGCCTCGACATTGCGCATCTGGGCCACCTGGAGTTGCTTACGCCCACGCCCGATCAATCCCTGCGCTTTTTCGTCGACGTAATGGGCATGACCGAGAGCGGTCGCCAGGGCGACAGCGTTCTGCTGCGGGGCTGGGACGATTACGAGCGGTGCAGCCTGGTGCTGACCGCGTCCCGCACGTCAGGCCTGGGGCATGCCGCGTTCCGCGCACGCTCGCCACACGCGTTACAGCGCCGGGTCGCGGCGCTGGAGCGGGAGGGCGCGGGCATCGGCTGGGTGGAGGGCGTTGGCCACGGGCCGGGCTACCGCTTCCACGACCCAGACGGACACACGCTGGAAATCTACTACGAAACCGAGCGTTACGAGCCGCCCGAGGCGCTGCGCCCGGCGCTGAAAAACCAGGCCCAACGATACCCGGCGCGCGGCTGCAACGTCCGCCGGATTGACCACTTCAACTGCCTGGCCGTGGACGTGCGGGCCAACCGTGAGTTTTTTACGCGGGCCCTGGGCTTTCGCCTGACCGAGCGCATCGTGCTCGACAGCGGCGAGGAGGCCGGCATGTGGCTGACGGCCACCAACAAGAGCTATGATTTTGCCTATACCAAGGAGGCGCATGGGGTCCGCGGACGGTTTCATCACGTCACCTTCGCGCTGGACAGCCGCGAGGACATTTTGCGCGCCGCCGACGTCTTTCTTGAAGCCGGCGTTCACATCGAGACCGGGCCGCACAAGCACGCCGTCCAGCAAACCTTCTTCCTGTATGTGTTCGAACCTGGCGGGAACCGGGTGGAGGTCGCCAATGCCGGGGCGCGTTTGATCATCGCCCCCGACCACCACCCCGTCACCTGGACGGAAACGGAACGCAAGAAGGGTCAAGCGTGGGGTCTGAAGACCATTGAAACGTTCCACACCCGTGGAACCCCACCCCTGCTCGATGTGCACGCGGAGGGAAGCCTGATCGGCCGGGGACGTGCAGGTATCGTGTCATGACGGGCCTAGTCCTCACGGATCCACCACGCGTGCTACGTAGGGTTGCAGAGGCATACGCCCCGTATGGCGTGGCGACGGTCCACGAGGCGCAGGGGCGCACCGGCCTGCTCGCGTCCCACATGCGCCCGATTTACCCGGGTGCGAAGCTCGCCGGCAGCGCTGTCACGGTAACGCTGCCCCCAGGCGACAATTGGATGCTGCACGTCGCTGTCGAGCAATGCCGGGCTGGAGACGTGCTGGTGGCTGTCCCCACGTCGGCCTGCGACACAGGCTACTTCGGTGATCTACTAGCAGCGTCCCTGGCGGCCCGCGGCGTTCTTGGTTTAGTGATCGAAGGCGGGGTGCGCGATGTGGCGGCGCTTACGAAAGTCCGCTTTCCCGTTTGGTCACGCGCTGTGTCGGCCCAGGGAACGGTCAAGGAAACACTTGGCTCGGTCAACGTTGCCGTGGTGTGTGCCGGCCAGCTTGTGCACCCTGGCGACCTGATCGTCGCTGACGATGACGGCGTGGTGGTCGTGCCGCGCCTGACGGCAGAAAACGTGCTGCGCCACTGCGCGGAGCGCGAAGCGAGGGAGGCCGGTGTCCGGGCCCGCTTGCAAGCGGGCGAGCTGGGCCTGGACCTCTACAGCATGAGGGAAAGACTTGCGGTCAAAGGCCTGACTTACCGTTGTTTTACTGGTGCAGGGAGCTGAACGGCACCCGCGTTCGAACCCGTTTTCAGGATTCAAAAGAAGGTGGGCACAGCCATGAACATCAGCACTTGGACAAGCGAACTTGGCATCCCGGCGCAGGTGCCCTCCCCTGCCGCGGACTGGCCGGACCGTGGAGCAATGCTTCGGGCCGGCGTGCTCGGTGGCCTTGCCGGAGCCGTAACAATCTGGATCTACGAGGCCGTTGTTTGGGTGGGCCTGCAGAACCTCATGCCGCTGGCGGGCATTCGGCGCAACGCGACTGGCCTGGTGTTTGGCAAATCGGTGCAGGATAGGTTTGGGGCGGGGTCTTATGTCATCGGCACCGGCATCCACTTCGTCTTTGCGATGGCCTGGGGCGTGCTGTTCGCCGCCATCTGGTCTGCCCTGCGCCACCGTGGGTGGGAGGCGACGCTGGCGGCCATGTTTTACGCTGTAACTGCTTGGATTATCAGGCACGTAGCAATTGCGGCCGCGTTCTCGAACCATCCCAAAAACGTCGATCCGAACGGGGTCATCGGTGGCTTCATGTCGCACCTATTTTTCAAGGTGCCGCTGGCGCTAAGTGTTGAGCGGCGCTGTGAGCAAGTGGCGAGGGGCTGACCGGTGGTGGGAGCGGCCGGGTTGGCGGCCAGGGCGGGAATGGATGCAGGCGTAACCGTCCTGCGCGCGGCAGTCGGTACGTATCTACACACCGCAGCGCTCAAGTCCGGCCAGATCTCGTCAACCCGGCTGCGCTTGGATTTTGCCGACGTGTCGCCCATTAATCGTGCCTTCGCGCCGATGGTACGGGACAGCCGTTACGACGTAAGCGAGATGGCGATTGCAACGTTCTTGCAGGCCAAGGTGTACGGCAAGCCGCTGGTGCTGCTGCCAGTGACGCTGGTTGCACGGTTCCAGGAGCCTGCCCTGCTATGCCGGGTGGACAGTACCATCAACGGCCCTTCGGACCTGGCCGGGCGCCGCGTCGGCGTGCGCGCCTACAGCCAGACAACAGGGATGTGGCTGCGCGGTATCTTGGCCGACAACCATGGCGTACGACCGGACGCAGTGCACTGGGTCACATTCGAGGGCGCGCATGTCGCCGAGTTCAGCGACCCGCCCTGGGCCACCCGCGCCCCGGCCGGCGCGGACATGCTGGCCATGCTGCGCGCGGGCGATCTGGACGCGGTGATCGTCGGCACCGACGTGCCGGACGACCCTGGCCTGCGGACCGTGTTCCCAGACCCGGCCGCCGCCGGCGAGGCGTTTCGCCGCCGCCACGGCTTCGTACCGGTCAATCACCTTCTTACCGTGCAGCGCTACCTGGCCGAAACCCGCCCGGAGCTGGTGGGCGAGCTAGTCCGCATGTTCCGTGAAGCGGCGGGTGCTACGCCCGGCGGGAGCATCTTGCCACTAGGCCGGGCAGCATTGCAGCCCGCGGTTGACTTGGCCCTGCGCTGCTCGGCCGATCAGGGCCTGCTGCCCCGCACGCTCGACCGGGATGAGGTTTGGGAAGGTCTGCCAAATGCGGCAGATGACTGCACCATGAAAGAGCCCCTGTGATCATTGACTGCCACGGCCACTACACGACCGCGCCAAAAGCCCATGACGCATGGCGCGATGGGCAGACGGCTGCCTTCAAGGCTGGCGGCGACCCCGACCCGGCTTACCCAGGCATCTCCGACGACGAAATTCGCGACACGATCGAGCAAAACCAGCTTCGCTTATTACGCGAGCGCGGCGCAGATATGACCGTGTTTAGCCCCCGTGCGTCCACTATGGCCCACCATTTTGGCAACGAGGCCGTAAGCCAGGCATGGACGCGGCGCTGCAACGATCTCATCAAGCGCGTCGTGGACCTCTTTCCCGAAACCTTTGTGGGCGTGTGCCAACTGCCGCAATCCCCCGGTGTGCCCATCGCCCACTCCATTGGCGAACTGGAGCGCTGCGTGACAGAGCTGGGGTTTGTTGGCTGCAACCTTAATCCCGATCCCTCCGGCGGCCACTGGACCGGCCCGCCTTTGACTGACCGGGCCTGGTATCCGTTTTTCGAGAAAATGGCCGAGTTGGACGTGCCGGCCATGGTTCATGTCTCCGGCTCGTGCAACACGAACTTCCACGCCACCGGAGCCCATTATATCAACGCGGACACTACGGCGTTCATGCAATTCTTGGAGGGCGACCTGTTCCAGGATTTCCCAACGCTCCGCTTTATCATACCACACGGCGGCGGCGCGGTGCCCTACCACTGGGGGCGCTACCGCGGCCTGGCTGATATGCTCGGGCGGCCGCCACTGGCCCAGCACGTCATGCGAAACGTGTTCTTCGATACGTGCGTCTACCATCAACCCGGCATTGACCTGCTGTTCCGCGTCATCAACGTGGAAAACATCCTGTTTGGCTCGGAGATGGTCGGCGCGGTGCGCGGTATCGACCCCGAAACCGGCCACCACTTCGATGATACCAAGCGCTATGTGCAGGCGCTGCCGATCTCCGACGCGGACAAGCACAAGGTGTTTGAAGGGAACGCTCGCAAAGTTTACCCGCGCCTGGACGCTATCCTGAAAGGGCAAGGCCGCTGAAAGCCGCAACAATCGTTGCAGTAACGGATGGTCTGGTGGTGGTTTAAACGCACGGGCTACCAGCGAGGTTACGCGTGATCATCCGCACTCCCCAATCGGTTTCGCGCCGCTGGCGAGTACAAGGCCAGCGTCCCAAGGGTAATGTGGGATAAGGTGCATGCCATCTTCCCGCAAAGCTCCGGACACGGGGGAACAACCACCACAACCAGACGCCGGCGCTGCTGCAGGGGTTGATCTTTGAGATGGCTGGCTTGGCGGTGTCGACGACGCATACTCGGCGTCGGTGGGCTGTAACGCCTCTTTCGGTTGGAGCAAACGAGGCTCTCCGGTCTTGGACGTGGCCATAATCAAGTCAGATAGCTGTGCACGATATCGATCAGTTCCTCGGCAGCGGCCGAGGCGTCCTTCTTGTTCGCTGCCTCAACAACCTTTTCACGGATATGATCTTCGATCACCTCCGCAATAAAGCCGTCCATCGCGCCTCGGCAGGCCGTCGCTTGCTGTAACAACGTGGCGCTCGGCGCGTCCTGCTCGACGATCGCACGCTGCAATGCGTCGACCTGACCACGAATGCGGCTAAGCCGCTTTACGAGTTTGACTTTTTCGGTATCGGCGGTCGATTTTGGGCTTGCCTTCATACTACAGGGGGTATACCAGCGTTTCACATTGGACGCGAGGCCTTTTGCTGACCATCCGATCACGACTTTTCGTACTCGCCGTTTCCGAAACTAGTCCAAGGGAAGCCATGAACCCGCGATCTACCAGTCAGTCCAAGGAAGGCGATAGTAGGCGCTCTGCGCTTGCTGTGACGGCTTCTCAGGGCTGGAACTCGCGCTCGGGTGTGCATGATCCCGCTGAGGTCGACGCGCTCATGCGCTGACGCCTAGGTGGTCACGCCCCCCCGAGCTCCAGCCAACGCTTGAGCAAAAGGAGGCAGCCGATGGCCGCCCATCTCGACCTAGTTCACCTTCGCCGGCACGCGCTGCCGACGCACTTCATGGTCGCAGCTACGGAGGCGGCAGTTCCTGCCCCAACCGCGCTGCTCGACCGGGCCGCCCGGTCGAGCCTGCTTGCGACCTGGCGGCTCGATGCTGGCGGGCGCCTGGTCTGCGCCTGGATCGTCGGCACCGACGATCTCCCGCTGATGCCGGCCTGACCAGGCAGCGCGGCATACACCGCGCCCCGTTCGCATCCTTTCTGCTCCTATGGTCTGCAGAACGCCGGACCGTGGACAGCACGGTCATCCGCGTCCACCCGAGTCGAGGCGTCAATTATGAATGCCGTCAAACACATAGCCGGCCTGCCCCGCAGCGGTACCGACGGGTCGGTGATTTCCGACCCGCGTACGGGGGAGCTGGATTTACTGTTCGCCGCGCTGGACCAAGTGGACAAGGCCATGAACCCGCGCACATCGCGTCTACTGGCCTGCGGCCTGCGAAAGAAGTCTCAAAAGGTCGTCGAGGAGGCGGCCGAGGTGGCGCTCGAGACGGTTCGCAAGCGGACCGGCGCGGCCGTCCGGGAAAGCGCCGATCTCCTCTATCACCTCGTCGTGCTCTGGCACGAGTGCGGCATCCAGCCGGACCAAGTCTGGGCGGAAATGCGGCAACGGTCCGGCCGGCTCGGCATTGCGGAGAAGCTGCCGAAATCGTTGGGCCGCGCCCAGGCACCTCCCTGAGCCAACACGCACAAACCACCATTCGTCGACACGCCATCAAAGCATTGAGGTTCCCATGCCAGACACCAATCTGCCCGGCCGCCACGCCGCTTTAGACACCGCCCACATCGGCGATATTCAAGGGGCCCTTGGCACAATCCGCCAAAATGACACGCAGCCCCGGACGACGTGGAAGGCTCGCCTGGCGACCCTCATGGCCATCGTCGGGCCGGGACTGATTGTCATGGTCGGTGACAATGACGCCGGGGCGTTCGGCACCTACACCCAGGCCGGGCAGAACTACGGCACGGCGCTGCTGTGGACGCTGATGCTGCTGGTACCGGTGCTGTATGTTAACCAGGAAATGGTTGTCCGCCTGGGGACTGTGACGGGGGTCGGCCACGCCCGCCTGATCCTTGAGCGCTTCGGCCGGTTCTGGGGTGCCTTCAGCGTCATCGACCTCTTCATCCTAAACGGCCTGACAATCGTCACCGAGTTCATTGGTATCAATTTGGCCCTGGGTTATCTCGGCGTGCCCAAAGTATGGGGCATCGCAGTGGCCGCCGGCATCATCATCGCGGCGGCCAGCACCGGCAGCTTTCGCCGCTTTGAGCGGTTCTCGGTCGGCCTGTGCTTTTTCAGCCTGCTCCTCGTGCCAGTCTTCCTCTTGATCCACCCCCCGCTGGCCGAGGTCGGTCGCGATCTCGTGGTGCCACGCTTTCCCGAGGGTAAGCTGTCGGACATCATGCTGCTGATCATTGCCATCGTGGGCACGACCGTCGCGCCGTGGCAGCTGTTCTTCCAGCAGAGCTACATTGTCGATAAGCGCGTAACGCCGCCTTTTCTCGCGTACCTGAAGGTCGACCTGATCATCGGTATTGTGGCGGTCATGGTTGGTGGCATCGCGATGATGGCCTTTACCGCCATGGCGTTCCACGGGACGGACGATTTCGGCAAGTTCACCGACGCCGGCGCGGTCGCCGTTGGGCTGGAGGCGCATGGTGGCCGGGCGGCCGGGGTCATGTTCGCCTTGGCCCTGCTCGACGCGAGCATTATTGGGGCCTCGGCCGTGTCGCTGGCGACGGCCTACGCGATCGGCGATGTGCTGGCGCTCCGGCACTCGCTGCATCGCAAAGCAACCGACGCGTGGGGTTTCTACGCTGTCTATGCCGGGCTGATCGCACTTGCGGCGACCCTGGTACTTCTCGGCAGCGACGCCTTGCTTGGCTTACTGACCAACGCCGTCCAAACCCTCGCCGGCGTGTTGCTACCGTCTGCCACCGTGTTCCTGCTGCTACTGTGCAACGACAAGGCAGTGCTCGGCCCCTGGGTAAACGGGCGGTGGCTAAACCTTTTCACCGGCGGGGTGATCTGGGTTCTGGTCATGCTCTCCATCATTCTCACCACGGCCACCGTGTTTCCAGACATGTCCGGAGAGACAATCCTCGCCATCCTCGGCGGCGGCTCTGCGCTCGGTGCTCTGGGCTACGCGGTCTTTGCCTTTATGAACGGGCCCAACGGCGACGCTGCGATAAGGGCCAACACCGATCCGGCGCGGCTGCGGTCGGTTCGGGCCAGTTGGCGGATGCCGCCGCTCGACGAGCTTGCCCCGCCGGTTTTGAGCCTGAGCAAGCGCATCTGGATGGGCGTGCTGCGCGCCTATCTGATCGCGGCCGTCGGGCTGGTGGCATTCCGGGTATTCCAGGTCGCAACCGGCCTATGACGCCGCGGGAAAGGGAGACGGGCCAATGACCGCGTTTCAGAGGCTTTCGACCGGGCCGACCCTGCCTGACCTTATCCGCAGGGATGCGGACCGCCGGGCGCAACGTAGCCTGCACATGCTGCCGGCGGACGTGTGGCTTCGTCCTGCCACCGCCGCCGTATTTTGGCAGCATCGTAATAATGGCCTTGTGCGAGTGAGCGGTTGCCACAGCGAAAAGGCCGGCAGAGGCCGACTTGACCGCGAACTCGGACACGTCCGGCCACAGGTAATGTATCCGGCACCCCGGACTTATCCCGCAAGGATACGCGAGCAGGCATTCGCTGCATCGTCTCGCGCGACCCGGCCGGACGTGCCGGCCCAAATGCTTCGCTCCTGGCCACGTCAGGCCGGTATGGCTGCCTGTTTCGCAGCGGCGTACGGCGTTGTAGCCGCGGCCCGACTACTGAATTGTTGTGGCCTGCTCAGCCCTGATGGCATCGGCGTGGCCATTACGGGCGCGGACCGGCTAACCAGGACCGGCATGCACCTATGGCGCTCCAGCCAGACGTTTCCCCGGGCCTAACAGTTCTCAACGGCTGGTCACTGTATCCCGCCAGCCCCGGTCCACCCCCGGGAGTACATATAAAAATCCCAGGCCACGGACGAGGGGTCGCCAGATCGGAGGCGTGGGCGGCTCATTCTGTGTCTAAAGCTTTTTCGCAACATTAAAAATAATGCCCTCGGTCGGTACATTCGGCTCGGCAACAGTCTTGCGGGTTCGTTCGTCCGACACCGCGCCGTGGACAGGGAGAGAGACGGTATCCGCCGACCACTAAGTTGCACGTAACTGGCGGAGAGGGTGTCCTTTTTCCTGTAGTCCAGCAAGGACCAAGGCCGTACGATCTTGTCGGTACAACCTGACTTTCTTAAGCGTGCCAGTCTAACCACGCCAGCCTCGTCCGGCGCAATCCAACGCGCTAACGCGGGTAGGAACGGGGGTGGGCGAATTGGGAAGACTGTTCAATCGATTGTCGGCCCGCAGCGTCGCCGCGGCCTCAAATCCGGGCTATCATCCTGACGGGAACGGCCTTTATCTTGGGATTGACCCGGTTTGGTGGACACCCCGAACGCTTTCGCGAAAGGTGTCATGATACCGAAAACCCGACCTCCCTACACGCCAGAGTTTCGCCGCCA
>JAYVTX010000378.1:0-3186 GCA_043788425.1 Rhodospirillales bacterium | reverse complement strand
ATGGCTTTGTTTTCGTCCAGGGCTGCACCGCCAAGGACAACTCGCAGGACATCAAGGGCCAGACTACGCAGGTTCTGGCGCTGATCGACGAAATCCTCGAGACCCACGGCACCGACAAGACCCGGCTGCTGCAGGCGCTGATCTGGCTCAAGGATATTCGCGACCGCGAGGCAATGAACGAAATCTGGTCAGCCTGGCTGCCGGCCGACGGCGCCCCGGTGCGCGCCTGTGTGGCAAGTAACATGGCCGATCCCCGTTTGCTGGTCGAGATCATGGTCACCGCCTGCAAATAGCTTCCTCCACCGCCAACAGGGCGCAAGCGACGGCATAGAGTTGCGGTCGCGCCGCGATCACGTTCACGCGAAGACCTGCACGATTCGCATCACGCTTAGGAGATTAGGAGGATTTTCCGTGTTTTTGCGGTTATCCACAAGGGTAAGTGGTGTATTTTGGCCACACATCGAATAAAATCAGTATCGAAGGTTGTCATTGTTGCAACCCTGTTGCTACCGATCCTCAAGGCTTTCACTTCAACCAGCGGAAGCCAACCGAGCAAGAGCCATCAAAACGAGGGTCAAAGCAGATGCGGTTGCGATGCGATGTCGGAAAGAACCTGTTCTTCACTGTGACTTTGGCATTTGGACTCTCTTTCTCAATCCCTCCCGCGCATGCAGTCGGCTTTAATTCCAGCTCAGCAACCAAAACTCATGGCAGCAATGCCGCTGAGTCCGGCAACACTCCGACGAAACCGTCTAGCTCGGACAAATCGGCCCGCGGCACCGCCAAAATCAGCCAAGCCGCATCCCGCATTGGCGCGCACCCGGGGAATCGCGTTCATGGCCAATACACCAGGGCGGTATTCCCCGGACGCGTAGTGCACGGTCATGCGGGGAGAGCCGGTCGAACCTACGCCTATCGCGGCCCAACGCTGCAATGCGTCGCCTTTGCCCGCACGGCGTCGAACATCTCGCTATCGGGCAATGCGTCGAACTGGTGGGACAACGCTGCCGGGATTTATACGCGTGGCCAGCGCCCAGAGTCCGGCAGCGTGCTTGCCTTCACCGCCAATGGACATATGCGGCTCGGTCATGTCGCAGTTGTCAGCCGTGTGATCAACGGTCGCGAGATCGAGATCGATCACGCCAACTGGGCCGGCCCAGGCTCCTATAGTGGCGGCATCGCCCGCAGCGTGCCTGTCGTCGACGTATCAGAGCGCAACGACTGGACCGCGGTGCGCGTCGGGCTGGGAAGGTCCGGCGAATTCGGCAGCGTCTATCCGACCTACGGATTCATCTACGATCAGGCGGACACCGGTGTTCGGGTCGCCTCCGTTGCGACCCCCGCCCCGACCTTGGCTTTGAACCCTGCGCCGCGAGATCTGCGGTCGGTTTCCTTCGGCCGCATACCGGAGGTGGGTCAGACGGTTGCTTACGACAACGGCTATGAGGAAGTTGCCGAGGCTCCCCAGTCGGGCGGGCCGGCCGTCACCCGGCATTCCCACACCCGCCACCATCACTGATCCCATAGAGAAAGGCGGCCTGGGGGATGCTCCGACTCAAGCCGAAGCATCCCCCTATCTTCAACCGCGCTGAATCAACTCGATCTTGTAGCCGTCCGGGTCTTCCACGAAGGCAATGATCGAGGTGCCGAACTTCACCTGTCCCGCTTCGCGCGTAATTTTGCCGCCAGCGGCGCGAATTTTCTCGCAGGTTGCCGCAACATCGGACACGCCGACAGCCAGATGGCCAAAGGCGCTTCCCTGATCATAATGATCGACCCCGTAATTATAGGTGAGCTCAATCTCGGCCTCGCCGCTGGCGTTGCCCTCGCCGTACCCGACAAAAACCAATGTGTATTTCCCGTCCGGCACGTCGCGCCGGCGCAGTTCCGTCATGCCGAACATCTTGGTGTAGAATTGGATGCTACGCTCGAGTTCTCCAACGCGCAGCATAGTGTGTAAAAACCGACTCATAATCGTTCTCCTCGATCGTTGATTTGGGCTAGCTCGTCTGGCGTCTAGATCGGTCTCAAAAGACCCGGGTTCAAACCGGATGATTTGGATCCAGGCCGAGCATGAATATCCCGCGCGCGTCCGCCTCGGCAATCGTCACCGCGCGATCGACCAGAAGGGTGCCCCCGGCTTCAAACGCCACGCCACGCAGGCCGGCTGCGGCAGCGGCCAAAATGGTAACCCGACCGATCGTCGGCAGATCGGCGCGGCGATCCTGACCTGGCTTAACCAACTTAACGAGCACGCCGGCCGGGCCGGCACGCGCCAGATCGATGCATCGGCGCAGCATTGCATCGGTGCCTTCGACCGCCTCCACCGCCAGCACGATGCCCTGCTGGACCACGCAGGCCTGACCGACATCGGCGGCCCCAAGCGCCAGCACGACGCCGATGCCGCGCCGTATGTCACGGACCGCCAGATCATCGGGCACCGTGCGCGACAGCAAACCATGCGGTGCCACCAGCTCGCCAAGGATCTCGTGGGCGCCCAGCACGCGGAAACCCTGCTCACCCAGCACCCGGGCGACAGCGGCAAGCAGGCCATCGTCGCCCGCGAACGCGGCCCGGCCGATGCGCGCAAGGATCGCCATACCCCCGGCATCCGGACGCATGTCGAGGAGGGAGGGCCGGCGCACAGTACCGATCATCACCACATCCTGGCACTGCTGTGCCCGCAGGGTGGCAATTATCCGCCCGGCGGCGCCCATGCGGATGAACTCGTGGCGATAGGGTGCCAGTACCTCGCGATCCGCGAAGCCCTCCAGACCGACGATAAAGACCGCACGGCCAGAAGCAGCCGCCGCAGCGGCAACCTGGCCCGGCAGTGTGCCGCCACCCGCCAATATGCCAAGCGAGACCACTGGCTTGCCGGCTTGTAAAACAGTCAAATCAACGAGCCTTTAACCTATGATTGATATTGCTTGATACAGTTTAAATCGTAACGGGATAATGCGTTGCAATGTTGCCGAACTTGGCAAAAAAGCCAGTTTGAACTCTATATTCTGTTGCCAAAGCAGAAAAGACTGGCCATAGAAATAGCCTCACGTTCGCGTGAGCTGGCCCGCAGAGCGGGTCAAAGGCAGCATCGAAACTGAAAGACGGTATCGGATGGTCCATCGTGAATTCAGTCCTGTCGATGCCAACGAAAGCGATTTTTCGCAGGAGGAAGTCAGCGCC
>JAYVTX010000377.1:0-4220 GCA_043788425.1 Rhodospirillales bacterium | reverse complement strand
GGCACCGGCACGACCACCATTGGTGCCGGCACGGTCACGGGGCCGGCCAATAAGGGGCGTGGAGTCCAACTCGCCTCGCAGGATGAACAACGGACCGCCCGCCCCGGGACCAGCCGGTCATCCGGCACGTCATACGATGCGGCGCAGGATGGGCAGACGATGAGCATGGCTTCGTGATACTCCGGACCACCATGGTTGGGAACCGACGGGGAAGATGCTGCATCTCGACGGTATCTGGCTCGAATACCCGGGGGGCCGGGCAGATGGGCGTCCGCCGGCGCTGGCCGATGTGTCGTTCAGTGTGCCGCCGGGCGGGTATCGCTGGCTGCTGGGTCCGTCCGGCGCGGGCAAAAGTAGCCTTCTGCGGGTGTTGCACCTCGCCGCCCGGCCCCAGCGTGGCCGGCTGGAGTTCCTGGGCCACGACGTCGCCCGCGCCCAGCGGGACAGCCTGCCCCGGCTACGACGGCAGATCGGCATGGTGTTCCAGGACTTTCGGCTGCTGCCGCATCTGACAGCCTTCGACAACGTGGCGCTGCCGCTACGCCTGGCCGGACGCACCGATCAGGCAAGCCGGGCCGAAATCTTGGACCTGCTGGGCTGGGTGGGCCTTGGTACCCGCACGGGCGCCTACCCGGCATTATTGTCAGGCGGCGAACAGCAGCGGGTCGCCATCGCCCGCGCCGTCATCGCCCGCCCCCGACTGCTGCTGGCCGACGAGCCAACCGGCAACCTCGATGACATTCAGGCGGGCCGGCTGATGCAACTGCTGCACGAAATGAATCGGCAGGGAACGACGGTGATCGTGGCGACCCATAATCTGGCGCTGATCGACCGCTATCCAGCGCCCGTCCTGGCGCTGGCAGACGGCGTACTGGTGCAGGATGGCGGCTGATCCGCTCGGGCTCGACCGGGCTGCAGCGGACCGGGCGGTACCGTGGCTTGTGGGCGCGATGGCCTTTCTGGCTGCGCTCGCCATCGCTGCGGCGAGCGCCGCGTCGGGCCTAGCCGTACGCTGGCAGACCGATGTGACGCCCACAGTCACGATCGCCGTGGCACCCGATGCGGCGGTACGCACGCTCGACCGGCTTCGGCGCATTCCAGGCCTGGTTTCACCCCACGCCCTCGATGACGCAGACACCGCCGCCCTGCTGCGCCCCTGGTTGGGTGACGGCGCAGCGCCCGCGCTGGTGGTGATCGAGGCGGGGGTGACAGCCGGCGCCCCCGATGCGGCGACATTGACGCACATGCTGGACACGGACGTCCCCGGTACCGCCGGTAGCCCCAGTGTCACAGTCGAACGAAATGACGATTGGGTAACCCGTCTCGCGCAGCTTGCCCATTTGATGCAGGCCCTGGCGGCACTGGTACTGTCGCTGGTGGCGGGCGTGGCCATCGGCGTCACCGCAATCGCGACCCGGGGCGCGTTGGCCGCGTTACGACCATCGATCGAGGTCGTGCACGGCCTGGGCGCGACCGACCGGTTCATCGCCAGCCGCTTTGCCCGCCGGGCGCTACGGCGGGCGGCGTGGGGCGGTATCGTGGGGACAGTTATGGCCGTACCGGTGTTGGCAGGCCTGGCCGCGATCGCTTCGCCCATTGCCCCGGGCGGAATATTCGTGGCGGTGTGGGCCGCCCTACCCGCTATTCCTGCCACCGCGGCGGCGATCGGCTGGGCGGTAGCCCGCCACACTGTCCGGCGTTGGTTGCGGCACCTGCCATGATCCGCCCATGCTTCGCCCGTTGACGGTCATTGCGCGGGTGCTTCTCACGGCCGGCATGATCTGGCTGACCGGCTTTGGCGTGTTCGACCAGTATGCCCGGCACAAACGCCCAGCCCCAGTCGAGGCAGACGGCATCCTTGCGCTGACGGGCGGTGCCGACCGGGTTGAGACGGCGCTGCGCCTCCTGGACGCAGGGGTCGCGCCGGTGCTGCTGATTTCGGGCGTTGGCCGGGTCGATCTGACGGAACTTGCCGCCCGCGCCCACCTGGATGCCGACCATCTGGCCCCCCGCGTTACGCTGGGCCGCACGGCGCAAACAACACTGGGCAACGCGGCGGAGGTGATTCCATGGGCTAGCCAACACCAAATCCACAAATTGGCCATCGTCACCGCCGGCTACCACATGCCGCGCGCATTGCTAGAGGTTGGGCGAACTCTGCCCGGCGTGATCCTGATCCCCGTACCGGTCATCCCACCTGCCCTACGGCAGCGCCGGGCCATTTCCACCCTGGCGCTACTGGCCAACGAGTATGACAAGCTGCTAGCCGCCGCGCTCGGCTGGCCGCGTTAGGAAGTGGGGAAAGATGGAGTGGGTCCGCTCGGCGGCATTCAACGCGTGGTTTTTTGCCGTGACATTCGTTCTGGGTCTGGCCGGCCTTCCATTGCGCTGGATGGTGCCGGGCGGCGCGTTGCGGCTGGCGCAATGCTGGTCCGGGCTGGTCCTGGCCGGGGCGCGGGTGCTATGCGGCATCCGGGTCGAAGTCACCGGGCGTGAGCATTTTCCGGCGCACGGCCCGATGCTCATCGCCTCCCAACACCAATCGGCGATCGATACGCTGATCTGGCTGCGGCTGGTACCGCAGGTTTCCTATGTCTTTAAGGCGGAGCTGGCACGTACCCCGCTTTTTGGGCCGTTGCTGGTGCCCGCCGGGCAAATCCCCGTGGAACGGCGGGGCGGAGCTTCGGCAATGACCGCCTTCCTCGATGCTGGGCAGAAGGCGGCAACGGAGGGACGGCAGATTGTCATTTTTCCAGAGGGCACGCGCGTCGATCGCGGGGCCGTTGTCCGGCTGCGGCCCGGCATTGCGCTTTTAGCGGCCCGAACCGGACTGCCCGTCTTTCCAGTCGCCACCGACTCCGGAAGGCTATGGGGACGCCAGGCGTTTCGCAAACGAGCGGGCGTTGTGCATGTCATGGTCGGGCCACCCATTCTGTCTGGTCCCGCACCGGACGTAATGCTGGCCGAGATCGAGTCCCGCTGGGCCATGCTGCACGGCAATCAGGGCGCTGTGGACAACTCTGTGCATGACACACCGTTATTGTGATCGATATCGTTGAAAAACACCGGCAAGCGCTTCGTACGTAACGCTTAAGTTGCATTTTGACGGCCACGGTCCGGCACAGACAGCGCATATCGCTCGATAAGCGTGCATCTACTGCATTGTTATACGTAGACTTTTTTCGTGATCACCCCACCAAGACCAGAGTTGGACAGTAATGCCGGCCCATTTGCTCGCATTTCTGTGTAGGCGCGCGCGTCAATGTGGATGACTCCGTAAAGAATGGGCCGCTTTCGCCCTCCTACTTACGCCTGGTTAGGGCTAGGTCTACTAGCGCCAGTGGCTGTCATCCTCGGCTGGACAATCGTTGCGCCGAGCGTGCTTCAATCGGCGCTCGCCAGTGGTTTGGCGCGTGCTTCTGCACACGGGTGGACTATTGTGGCGCGGCAGCAACCGCCACGGCGATGGGATGCAGGACCCACCTTAAGCCTCGGCACGGTGGAGCTCGGGACAGCGCAACTCCGTTGGACGGCGGAAAACGCACGGTTTGTGCCTGGTATCGGGGGTGGCGCGCTGGTGTCGGACGGCCCCCATTCGGTGGTGTGGGGGACGGTCGGGCCGGTACGCGTAACTGGTCGGGTGCAGATTGATGTCGCGGATCGTGTGTCAGTGTCGTCGACCGGCCTCTGGCTTATGCCATCTGGGCCGCCGATCGCGCTCCACTGGACCCCAGCTACGTTCGACGATGGTGCAATTACCGTCTCGCACTATCGGGCAGCGTTGTACGACTTGGCCGTGCCGTGGTCACCAGGACTGGGCCGCGCGGCGGTGGCGGTCCTAGATTTGCTTGCGGCCCCGGATGGAAGCGCCACCGTCCCGCTGCGTCACGGTACCGGTGCACTACTCGCCGCTGGTTTTCCCGTTCTGCCTTGGGCCAACTGACCTTAACGCTTTTTGCCCGTCGGACGGCGCTTGGTCATGTCCGGCGGTGCCGGAAGTATCGGTGCGGCCGGCATGTCGGGGTGGAAATCGGGCACCTGTGCCGGGTCTGCCAGAACGTTCGGCGCCACCACCGCGTGGGGTGCGGCGGCCGGCGCATGCACGATAACCGCCTCCGCCCGGGCGACAGCGAGCTGTAGGCGGAGGTTTTCGACCTCATGACGTAACCGGTCCAACTCGGCCGGCCCGGCATCGGCAGCGGATCCGGCGTCGTGGTCCG
>JAYVTX010000376.1:0-2699 GCA_043788425.1 Rhodospirillales bacterium | reverse complement strand
GAGGAAGTGCCCGGTCCGGGGTCACGTACTGGCGAAATGTGGGTGCACAGACGATGGCGTGCTGCTCGGCGGTTTCGGCAATCGTCTTCAGCGCCACCCATAGCCCGGCGTATCGCGACAGCGCGATACCAGCCAGGCCAAGATCGAGGATGTCCTGCGCGTCGGCCGGCACCAGCACGGGAATGAGCACGCTCTCGAAAATGCCGTCCGTCGCGTGCGGGAATACCGATGAGTGCGCCGCGTGATCATCGCCCGACACCGCCAGTACGCCGCCATGGCGGGCCGTGCCCAGCATGTTGGCACATCGGAACGCATCGCCGCTGCGGTCGACGCCGGGACCCTTGCCGTACCACATGCCGAACACGCCATCGACGCGCTTACCCGGAAAGGTGTCGATCTGCTGCGCGCCCCACAGCATGGTGGCGGCCAAATCCTCATTCAGGCCCGGCTGAAACTTGACCCCGGCGGCGGTAAGCAGCGCCTCCTGCCGCCATAGTTCCTGATCGAAACCACCGAGGGGTGAGCCGCGATAGCCCGATACCAGCCCCCCGGTGTTCAGCCCGGCCATCCGGTCCAGCCGCGATTGTTCCAGCAGCACGCGCACCAGCGCCTGTACGCCGCTCATCAGCGCAGGCTGATCCAGGTCGGTGTAGCGGGATGTAAGGGTATGGGACGTAAGGCTGGGGGGCACGGCGAAGCCCTGGTCCATGACTGATCCTCCGATTGGCGCAGCGTAGCGCCGGACGGGCCAGCAGGTGCAGTCATAGTTGTGTTATGGACGGGGCCAGATTGAGACGTTATACTAATGGTGCAATGCACAATGGGAAGGTGTGCCACGCCATGCGCTTAGACCGGATCGATCTGACCATCCTGGATCACCTACAACGCGACGGCCGCGCAACCAGCGGCGCGCTGGCTGATGCGGCCGGATTATCCGCCAGCCCGGCCAATCGCCGGCAGCGTATGCTGGAGGAGGCAGGGATCATCCGCGGCTACGTTGCCCTCCTGGACCCAGACCGCGTCGGCCTGCCGGTCAGCGTATTCGTGTCTGTGCGGCTGGAGGCGCAAACGGACGACCATCTTGCGGTGTTCGAGCAGGCCATCGCTGATCTGCCGGAGGTGATGGAGTGCTACGTTATGTCTGGCGCTAGCGATTACTTGCTGCGCGTCGTCGCCCCCGACTTGGGCGCATACGAAGAGTTCCTGCGCACCCGCCTGACCCGCATCCCCGGCGTGCGCGGGGTAGAAAGTGCGTTCGCGTTGAAGCGCGTGGTGTATCGCACGAACCTGCCGCTGCGCCGGCGTAAATGATTGCAACTTTTCTGCTGGCGTTCCCGGCGCTGTTCAGCATTGTGAACCCGATTGCGGGCGCGTTCATTTTCCGAAGTGCCACGGCCGACCGCACCCACGACCAGCGGGTTGGGCTGGCCTGGCAGGTGGCGCTCTATTCGGTGTTGGTGATGCTAGTGGCGCTTTGGGCCGGGTCGTACTTGCTGGCGGTATTCGGCATCTCGATCGCGGCACTACGCATTGCAGGCGGCATCGTTGTGGCCCTGTTCGCGTGGGAGCTGCTCGGCGCAGCCGAGAGCCGGGCCGACCGTAAACAGGCCCAGGTGGCAGATATTCAGCCGGCCGAGGGCATGGGCGACGACGTGGCATTCTTCCCGCTAACACTGCCATTCACGACCGGGCCGGGTACGATAGCCGTGGCCGTGGCGCTGGGGGCCGGGCATCCGCCAATGGGGCTAGGGTGGGCCCCGTTTTTCGCCGGCGCGTCGTTGGCGGCTGGAGCCATGGCTGTCGTGATCGGGCTGACATACGCCTACGCCGACCGGCTGCTGGCTTTGCTGGGGCGCAGCGGTAGCGCGACCGTTAGCCGGCTTTCGGCCTTTCTCCTCTTTTGTATCGGCGTTCAGGTCCTAATTACCGGGATCACAGAAATGCTCGGGCCACTGCTGGCCCATTCGTAGTAACGGCGGGGGATGCATGCTGGCCGATACCGGGCTGATCGAATTGGGACGCGCGCTGGCTGGGTTGGATTACCAGTTCGTGACGCCTACCCCCGCGACCCATGCCCTGGTCAACGCCCGGCCCAGCAATGCCTGGGCACGAAACGTGACCGACATCTTCGGATGGAGCCGCCCGTTCCGCGATGATGTTGTGCCACCGGCCCTGCTGCCGGTAATGGAGGCGGCAGGCGTGTTGCTACATGCCGGCGAGGGGCGTCGGTCCACCCTGCGTTTTTCGACCCTGGACGGCCTGTTGCTGGCCCACTCGGCATTCCCGACCACTGCGGCAGATTCGGTGTTCTTCGGTCCGGACACCTACCGGTTCGGTGCAGCGATCCAGGCGCTTTCCGTGCGTCACGTACGCCGGGCTGTCGATATCGGGGCCGGTGCCGGGCCGGGCGCACTGCTGCTAGCCCGCGCCTATCCGGATGCCGCGATCACGGCCGTTGACATCAACCCGGCCGCCCTGCGCCTGACGCGTATCAATGCCGCGGTGAATGGGCTGCCGGTCACTGCGGTTCAGAGCGACCTGCTGCGCGATGCGCCGGGGCCGTATGACCTGGTTGTGTCGAACCCACCCTATCTGGTGGATCCTGGGGCCCGGGCATACCGGCATGGGGGCGGGCCGTTGGGGGCCGAACTGTCACTTGCAATCCTCGATGCCGCATGGGACAGCCTCGCCCCGGGCGG
>JAYVTX010000375.1:0-3320 GCA_043788425.1 Rhodospirillales bacterium | reverse complement strand
CGGCTGCGCAGGCGCATGCACAGGCCCACGCCAACCGGCACACGCAGGCGGCACTCGACGCAGTACTGAGTTCGACCCTGTGGCGGGCGACATGGCCGCTGCGCCGTTTGGCCGCCCGGGCACCGCGATCGGTCCGGCGGTTGGGCCGGGCTGCACCGCGCCTGCTATGGTGGACGGCAACACTGCAACTGCCGTCCCGGCTGCGTGACCGGCGGGCAATTGTGCTGCGGACAGCACTGATAAACGCATCCCCATTATTCGACGGCGCGTGGTACGGCGCGGTGAATCCCGATGTTGGCCCGAGTAACCTGTTACCAGCGCGGCACTATGCGGTACGCGGCGGGTTCGAGCAGCGCGATCCTAGCCCGCAGTTCAGTGTCGCCGCCTACATGGCAGCCGTTCCGGCGTCTGCCGCGTTTTCAGGCGGTGCGTTCTTACATGCGCTGGCGCATGGGGTGATAACGCCGAACCAGGCCCTGCCTAGCCCTGCGCCGGCCAGCGGCCCGCCGCCCCAGCCGCCACCCCTCGCCAATGTGGCGCGGGCTGAGGGGCAGATCGCGCAGCGGTTTCCGGGCCTGGCGCCGCTACCGGTGTTCGCCACCCCGGGCATCGGCCGGCGTTTGACGGTCGTTACCGACAGCATCGGCGCTGGCAGTCTGTATGGCGGCGTTGGAACGGCGCTGATCCTGGCGGCATTGGCCGCCCGGCGGCTAGACGCGGGTCTGCGCCTGATTACCCGCACCGAACCCGGCGATGCAGCCAGCATTGCAGCCCTCCTCGATGTGCAAGGCATCGCATGGCAGGGCAGCATAGACGTGCTGCACATACCAACGCACGCCGGCGTCGGTACCCATGATGTACCGGTCGCGCCGGACGATCTGTTCCTGACCACATCCTGGTGGACGACGCACTCTGTCCGGCAGTCGATCCCGGCCGCACGCATCGCCTATGTTTTGCAGGAAGACGAACGGATGTTCTATCCGCTGGGTGACGACTACCTGCGCTGTACCGAAACCCTATCCGATCCGTCGTTGCTGTATTTGGTCAATACCAGCATGCTACGTACACACCTGCAGTCGGCAGGGCTGGCGCCCGGTGCCGTCGCGTTCGAACCGTCATTCCCGGAGCACGTCTACCATCCCCGCACAGTCGAGGAACCCAGTACGCGCCAGTTCTTTTTCTACGCCCGGCCCAATAACACGCGTAATTTATATTGGCGCGGGCTGGAGGCGGTATGCGCTGCAATCGAGCAGGATGTCCTGGACCCGGCCGAGTGGGAGTTCCACTTCGCGGGGCACGGCGCCGGGCCGTTGACATTGCCCCGCGGGGTGAAACCGCACTTCCCAGGGCCGATGGCGTGGTCCGATTATGCCGCGTTCGTCCGGCGAATGGATGTTGGCCTATCGCTGATGTACACGCCGCACCCAAGCTATCCGCCGCTCGATCTCGCTGCGAGTGGTGCTGTCGTGGTTACAAACCGGTTTCCGGGAAAGCCGGACCTGGCCGAATACAGCCCAAATATCCTATGTGTGGAGCCCGAAATTGCCTCGCTCGTGGCGGGTATACGGCAGGCGGTCGCGCTGTCGTCTGACCGGGACCGGGTACTGGCGGGCGTACAGGGCAGCCGCTTCCAGCGGGATTGGGCCGCCTCGATGGCGCCGGCGCTGGACCGGCTTGCCGAATGGGCGGTGCCGGGGGGGGGCGGCTAGTGTACGCAGCCACCGTGCCCGTCATTTCCGCTGACGTGCCCTGGGACGTGCCGTTCGACACGCGGCTGGCGATGCTCACGCGGGGTACACCGCGGGCGGCCTATTTCTACAGCACGCCCGACACCAGCACGTTCCGTTACCGCGCCTATAACATGGCGCAGGCCCTAAGCGTTGGGCCAGGAGCCAGCGCGTCGTGGTTTAGTAAAGCCGATATGGACGGCATGGGCCGGGTGTTGGCGGCGTGCGACGTCCTAATTCTATGCCGGAATACGTTGTATGATAACGCGGTCGCTCGGCTTGCAGCGCAGGCGCGGGCGCGGGGAGTGCGCCTGCTGTTCGACGTCGACGATTTGGTTTTTGACCCGTCTTATACTCACCTGCTCATGGACACGCTGGGCGTGGACATGACGAACTCAGTGGTTTGGGATTATTGGTACGCCTATGTCGGCCGGGTCGGTGCGACGTTTGCGCTGTGTGACGGCGCGCTGGTGACCAACCCGACGTTGGGTGCCCATGCTGCGCGCTGGTCGGGCAAGCCTGCCCGGACGGTCCCAAATTTTCTCAATCGGCAGCAGCAGCACGTCTCCGCCCAGGTTTGGCAGGCGAAGGATGACACAGGCTGGGCGCGGGATGGACGGCTGCACATTGCGTATTTCAGCGGCTCGCCGTCTCACAACCGCGATTTTGCCTTGGCCGCCCCCGCGATTGCCGCGCTGATGGATGAGGACCCGACGATCTGGTTGCGTGTCGTGGGCTTTTTAGATGCCGAGCCCAGTCTAGCTCGACATTCGGACCGGATTGAGTCGTTGCCGCTCCAAGACTTCCAAAACTTGCAGCGGGAGATGGGTGCGGTCGAGGTCAATATTGTCCCGTTGCAGGAAAACCCATTCACCCACTGCAAGTCGGAGCTGAAATGGTTTGAGGCGGCTATCGTCGGATCGCTCACTTTGGCATCGCCGAGCCACGCTTATACTGGCGCGATCGTGCACGGTGAGAATGGATGGTTGGTCCCGTCCCATGGGTGGAAGGCGGCTTTGCGCCAGGCCGTCGCAACCGTGCAGGCAGGCGCCGCAGCGGTACTGCCCCGTGCCCGTACCGACGCCCTGACCCGCTTTGGTTTTGATCAACAGCGAGCGACTATTGAGCAAGCCGTGTTTGGATAGAACATTTTGGGACAGATCCTGGCTTTCACTCTTTTGTGAGGCGTGCTTTAGTTGCGTTCTAGAATCATCAGTCGATTCGGGATAGAATAGGAAAACGCAGCATGTTCATTCGTCTTGCCCTCGCCGCCGCGTTCTCGTTGATAGCGACAGCGGGCTACGCTGCCGATCGCCACGTAGACATTGTTAACAAAACTGGCCGAACCATGACGGCCTTTTATGCCTCCGTCACCCGGTCCAATAGTTGGGAAGAGGACATCCTCGGTGGTGACACGGTTGATAACGGGGACACGCAGTCGGTCAACATCGATGATGGCAGCGGTAAGTGCGTGTTTGATTTCAAGGCAGTGTTTCGGGGTGGTGCGACGGCTGAGAAGCGCGGCATAAACGTCTGTGAGATCTCGACGTTCACATTCAATCGGTAGGCTGCCGCTCACGCGCTAGCAGGGCC
>JAYVTX010000374.1:0-3769 GCA_043788425.1 Rhodospirillales bacterium | reverse complement strand
GCTCGAACGGCAGGTTTCCGGCATCGACACCCGGTTGGATGGCGTGGTCCGCGTTACAAGCTTGCAGATGGTGGCCAGCCATCTGCTGGCGCCGTGTTTTGCCATCCTGCATCACAGCCATCCGAGCATCCTGATCGAGGTGATGCTCAACCTTCCACGCACGGCGCTTTCGGCCCACAATGTTGATATTTCGGTGCGCCTTACGCCGTTCGAACAGCATGAACTGGTCGTGCGTAAGATGGGCAGCATGGCGTTCGGGCTCTACGCCACCGTGTCCTACCTGGAGCGGTATGGCGAGCCCGATGTGGCCGGTGGTTGTGCCGGACATCGGCTGATTTCTTTCTTGGATCAGACCCCACCGGCCCAGGCGGATTGGCTGAACCATCACGCTGCCGAAGCCAGGCTGGTGATGAAGAGCGACAGCTACGAGATGCAACACTGGGGTGTGCTGTCCGGCGGCGCCGTAGCACTGTTGCCGCGGTTCCGCGGCGACGCCGAGCCGACATTGCGCCGGATCGAGACCGGCGTCCCGATACCGGCGGCCGACATCTCGCTGGCGGTGCATCGGGAGAACCGCCATACGCCGCGCGTTCGCACCGTGCTGGATTGTATCTTCGAGACGGTCAAACATCGGGCCAGCTCGCTGAACCCACAGGACCCGTCACTCGGTCCAGAGCCAATACCGTAACGATCAAGCCGAAGGCACGTGCTTAATGATAGCCGATATCCGCCCTGACTTTACCGCGGAACACCCAATAGGCCCAGGCGGTGTAGAGCAGCACGGTCGGCAGCAGAAAGGTCGTTCCCACCAGCAGGAATGCTTGTGTTTTCGGCGACGAGGCGGCTTCCCACAGCGTGTAGTGATGCGGCACGATCATCGGCCATAGGCTGATGGCGATACCCAGGTACGACATCAAAAACAGGGCCACTGCGCCCAGGAACGGCCCCCACTCCGACTCGCTTCGAAGCGCGCGGCCCGTCACGATGGCGAGGATGCCGGTGATCAACGGCACCGGGGTGAGCCAGACGATGTTAGGCCACGACAGCCACCGATTGGCGATGGCCGGGTCCATGATCGGTGTCCAGACGCTTACCGCGGCGATGCAGGCCAGGACGCCACCAAGGCACCACAGACCCTGGGTGCGGACCAGCTGCTGGAGTGCGCCCGACGTCTTCAGGATCAGCCATCCGGCGCCGAGCAGGCCGTAGCCGAAAACCAGGCCGACGCCGGTCAGCAGCGAGAACCAGGTGAAGCAATCGAAGCTGCCGCCCGTGAACGCGCGTCCCGTGACCTCAAAGCCCTGGATGAACGCGCCCAATACCACGCCCTGCGCGAAGGTCGCCATGAGCGAACCGGCGAAAAAGCCGTGGTCCCAAAAAGTCCGGTGCACAGCATCCCGGTAGCGGAACTCGAACGCGACGCCCCTGAAGATCAGCGCCAGCAGCATGATCAGTATTGGGAAATAGACGGCCGGGATGATAATGGCGAAGGCCAGGGGAAACGCCACCAGCAATCCAACCCCACCCAGAATCAACCAGGTCTCGTTGCCGTCCCAAACCGGGGCAATGCTGTTCATCAGCAGGTTCCGGCACGCCGTATCGGGCACCAACGGATAAAGGATTCCGACGCCCAGATCGAACCCGTCGAGCAGAACATACAGGAACACGCCGACCCCGAGGATCGCCGTCCAGATCGGCACGAAGTCCGATAGTAGTGCGGGTATCATCGCACCGTGACCAGGACCGGAGCGGTCGAAAACGAGGTGATCGGCAGGGTTGGCCGCCCGCTCTCTACCGGGCTGTTCGACGGCTGCGGCGTGGGGCCAAGGCGGATGATGCGCCGCATGACGAAGAACCCGCCTGGGAAGATCACCGCATAAACGACGATGTAGCCGATGAGCGATAAAAGCACATCGGTGCCTGTCAGCGATGGCGAGACCGACTTTGCCGTGCGCATCAATCCAAACACCGTCCACGGCTGCCGTCCCACCTCGGTCGTCACCCATCCGGCGAGCACGGCGACGAAGCCCAGCGGTGCCAGCCATTGGCACGCGCGCAGGAATGCGGCCGAGCGAACAAACCGGTCCCGGCGGCGCATGACGTTGCCGGTGATGACCAGCCCCAGCATCAGCACACCGGCGCCGACCATGATCCGGAAAGCCTAGAAGGGCGGACCGACCGGGGGACGCTGGTCCACCGGCCACTCCTTCAGGCCCTTGATCTTGCCACCCAAGGAATGAGTCAGCAGCAGGCTGCCGAGCACGGGGATCGCTACCTCGTCCCGCATGACCGCTCCGGAATCGTCGGGAATGCCGAACAGCGTCAGCGGTGCCGGTGCCGCCGTATCGTATCGCCCCTCGATGGCGGCGAGCTTGGTCGGCTGGTACTTTAGCGTGTTCAGGCCGTGCAGGTCGCCGAGGGCGATCTGCACCGGGACCAGCACCAGCAGCACCCAGAGCGTGGTCGACATGATGATGCGGCCCTCTGCCACGAACCGGCCGGCGCGGACCATCCAGGCCGCGATACCGAGCACGACGAAGCCGGTCGTGATGTAGAACGCGGTGACCGTGTGAGCGAGGCGGTAGGGAAATGACGGATTGAAGATCACCTGCCACCAATCGGTGGGGAAAAAGCGGCCATCGACGATTTCATAGCCGGCAGGGGTTTGCATCCAGCTATTGGCCGCCAGGATCCAGAACGCAGAAGACAAGGTGCCGAGCGCCACTGCCACCGCCGCCACGAAATGAACCCAGCGCGGCACCAGCTTGCGGCCGAACAGCAACACGCCGAGGAACGTGGCTTCGAGGAAGAAAGCGGTCAGGCCCTCATAGGCCAGCAGCGGCGAGATGACGTTCGCGGTCGCGTCCGAGAAGCGGCTCCAATTGGTCCCGAACTGGAACGGCATGACGATGCCGGACACCACCCCCATGCCGAACGCCACCGAGAAGATCCTGATCCAGAAGCTCGAGATGCGCGCATAAATCTCGCGTCCGGTGAACAGGCTCATGCCCTCTGCAAAGGCGATGTAGGAGGCCAGCCCGACGGTGAAGGCGGGCAGCAGGATATGGAACGCTATCACCCACACGAACTGGATGCGCGACAGGACGACCGGGTCCAGGAACGTCGGCAGAGCACCGCTCATGATTGCGTCGGCCTGACGGGCGGCGTGACCGGCCAGCGCCAGTTGCGGATCTCCAGCCCCCAAAGACCAACCCAGTATGCTCCCCGGGCCCCCCAGACCTTCACACGGTCTGCCATCCTGTAGAGGCCGGCCACCTGCTCGTCGGCATGGTAGCCGCGGCCGACGATGCTGAACTGCTTCATGTCCAGACCCCTGTCTGCGATCTTGTGGGTTGCCATTCCGGCTCTGTCATGGGTCGCAAGGTTCGCGACCGAGGCGTCATATTGCGGCATTTGCGGTCGGTCCTGTTTCATAAAACGGCAGGTGGGCGAGAGGCCACCGCTCTCGCCCTGCCCTTCGATGACTGGGTTGAGACCCATCCTCTGGGCGCGCTTCGCCTTAAATCACGGCGATGTCGTTCTGCACGCCGGTGACGCCCGGTGCAGACCACGCCGTCGCAGCGGCCAACTGCTTATCGTATGGAAGATGAACGGACCCGGTTAGATGCACCTTGCCGCCGGCTGCGCTCACGGTAACTGTCTTGGGATCGAAATACCAGGAGCGATGCAGGGCGTGCGTGATGTCGTCACTGAGGGTGGCGGTGTCGACGCGTGGCTTGATCGTGATTGCGTTGGAAAGCCCGACGAC